>CAYMST010000130.1:0-13108 GCA_964393115.1 uncultured Roseivirgaceae bacterium
CCTTGAAGTGCATAGTTCTTGTAAGCGTGTACATCATAACTATACGTAGAGGAAAACCCTCGCTCATGTGACATCACCACATTGCCAAAATCGTGCTCTACAATTTCACCATATATTTCTTTCCATATGCCTTTACCATTTGGAAAGCTGGGGTTGCTTCTATCGCCTAGAAATACGTTCATACCTCCCATAGTGATCACTTGATGCGACGACCAAGTAGTCGGTGTATAATCGTATGATCTTACGATAAAGTCTCTGTCTTCCCAACTCATCTCGAAATCAAAATCATTTGTATTTGCTCGCGGCTTGTTTGCTACCATCTGCCAGCTGTTCGAATTCACGTCACCATTGTCATCATAGTTGACAGTACCTTCCCAAAGTCCTACACGATTGGCATTTCCATTGGTCACAATTCCCATCAAAATACGATGTTCTTTTTCCGTTGAGCGTGGGTCTACTTCAGGGTTAAACCACTCGGGACCATTACGTAGTCCACTGGACACTTTAGTCCACTCACCTTCAATACCTGTATCAGAAGTTTTAGCTACATATACTTGATAGAGATTGTTGCTCGGTAGGTAAACTGCATAAATATATTTACCATCAGGAGATAATCCGATTCCTCTTGTTCCACCTTTTGGTCGATTTCCAACACCACAGCCTGAAGCATTACCTGCCGGCCCGAGGGCGTCTGTTGGCTTTTGTATTTGCTTAAACGACTCTCCCTGATCTGATGAGAAATAAACTCCTGCTGCTGTTCCTAAATATAGATTGCCAGATGTTGGGTGTATTTCAGCACCAAAAACATGGCGATATCCGTCTACTGGTTCATAAGTCGCCTTGGACCAACTGTCTCCCCCGTCTTTGGACAAATAAATAATTCTGTCGCCATTGATTTTTCCTGAAGCAATATTCTGAACAGGGTCTGTTATGGCTGATTGACATTTTTGTGGGTTCTTGTTTTGCCAACCTGGTCCTAAAACCACAAATTGGTTATCCTTGGAGATAGCAATAGAAGAAATAGCATCTCCTCTTGTTTCTTCCACCAATTTCCAACGAACGTCAATATAATTTTCTGCATCGGGATTATCAGTGTAATGTGCACCATACATACCTCCTGTGTATGTTCTTGAACCACCAATTTGTTGAACGACAGTAAAGGCCATTCCATGACTGAGATCACGGCTCACATGATCCCAACTTTGACCGTAGTCATCAGAACGGTAAATACCTTCCATGTCACTAGAGAACCAAATGCGACCTTCTACGTTACGGTCAAAATAGACATCTTGTACTTGTCCACCACCGCCCGGGTTTAGGCTTTCCCAGCGATCTTTATCTCCCCAGTTTTCTGGTTGCTGTGCTTGTGAATGGGTATAAAAGAGTAGTGTTAGTACACATATTGCGAAAAGTCTCATATTTCTATGCTAATCAGTTTTAGTTGTTAGTTAAGACAATACACAAACTTACCGACAGGTTATAACTCTGTTTAACAAGAATGGTAAATTATAGCTCTTGATTTTTAAAAAAAGCACTAAATACAAATAAATAGGATAACTAAAGTGGACAATTTTGCAAATGATGATACAATAATTGCCATGGCTTTGATGATATGATCATTGCGATATATGACAAAAACAGCTCCATAATTACTGATTTTTTAATATAACCATCGGTTGCAGATATGTAAGATGTATCTATAAATGAATTGTGATGGCATGCAGAAATGGTATTTTACCAAGAAAAGAAACCCTTAGATCTGCGTGTATATATATGACGTTGTGCACATAGAAACCTATTTAGTCACCCAAAAATCAGCAGTTCAATATCCGGGTAAGTGTCCATTGACCATTTAAAGAATGTCGATGAACTAAAGGCTTGTGGATTCCATACTTCTAAACAGATAGAACTGCTTTTGATTTTTCTTCACCATGAGGCTAATCGACTTTTTCACGGCTTGTTCACCATTTTTGGGAGTAAGCTTGATTTCCAATTGATTATCTCCAACTTTTAAGGGAACGCGCGCATAATGTATGCTACTCGGCAATGTCTGCCAATTTCTAGTATCCGTTTTTTCTGTTAGAGCATTCAGAAGCCCAACCGCGGTACCAATATTTTCATTTTCGTTACGAATCGATAATTCAGTCGCTTTTTTGGTGGCTAAACGTAAAAGAGAACGCCCTAACTCGATATGACGTCTTTCTTTAAGGACATAATCAGCTATTTTGGAAACATCCTCAGCCATATCCAATGGGTACTCTTTGTCATCAATGACAAGGCTGGCATGCGAGTAGTACTCTGGGCGTATCATGTACTTAGGAAAAGTAACGCGAAGCACCTTGATATCAGCAAAAGAAAGTGAGTTATCTCCGTTATTGTTATCTATCGGAAAATCAAAACTCAGTCCCAACTCTTCGTTATAAAAATTAACTATACCAGCTGACTCTGCCGTGATAAAATTAATGCCCTCCTCTGATTTTACGGGCCCTAGACCATTGTCCCAAAAAAATAATACTTCCTCATTATGTTTCCAATCAGATTTATACTTTAGACCGAAAAGCTCTTCGTATTTCTTTTGCTCCTTCTTAAAACCCATGCCATGTGCGCAACGAATGAGATCTTTTTTGAGCTGCTCGGGGAGCTTAACAGAAAACATTTTACCGTAGGATTCTTGGTAGGTCTCTACTGCGTTTCGGTAGGCAATAAATGCATTGTTAACGTCACCAGATACTTCATAGACGATGCCCATTAAGTTTTGGACGAATGCATCTCTTCTATACTTCTTTGGAGAATGATATTTATCGCTAATCGCATTAAGTCTATTGTTAAGTCTCCTACATTCTACTAGCGCTGCTTCGTAATCTCCAAGACGTAAGAAGTTTAGTGCTTTATAGTATAAGAGTAGAAGATGTTCGTGATCCTCACCTTTATATTCTATGATGGTGGGATTAATCAAGTAAGCTCCTCCTTCTAAGAGATAGTTTTTTTGATAGTCCTCACCATACAAATAGGCCTGCTCAAAAAATTTATTGCTCTCCTCAAGTTTTCCTAGCATGGAAGCCAAAGTACCACGATTCAAGTAATACAAGAATCTAGATTTCCCCTTTTCTAGTCTTTTGCTTTCCTGCAAGAGCGCTTCAGCTTCCTCCAGATCTCCGGCAGCAAAGCTTGCGTTAAACTCGTGGTTAATTTGGTAATAAGTGGCACAAGACCATAACGTAGTGGCCAATAACAGCCAAAGAAGATATTTACTGCTAAGCGTACCTATTTCCTTAGTTTTTTATGTATTTCTTAATTTCTTTATCGCCGATCCAAACTTTTTCAGTGGTTTCCAGATCAGCCAGCTCTAAGTTTACCTTATAGTTGACCACTTTTTCTTTCTTATACGAGTCTACCGTAGAATTGATAACTCCAAAGAGCATATAATCGGCGCCTAATTCCAACCCCCACTTTGCTTGTGTCTCTTTTGACGCAAATTCACCTTGTTGCGCTCTCTCTTGTCTTAACTTTTCACGAAACGCATCATTTTGTACAATCCGTGCTCTTCCTGAATTAATCAACTCTCTTTCAATGTCCTTAACAAAGGTTTCTGATTCGATATGCTCAGAACTCTTGTTCGTAATCAACCCAACGATGAGAACGGGCTTTTTACCGCCATTTGCCGATCTAAAATTTTCTAACCATGCTTGTCCCAGAATATCTGAAATCATCTCTGTAGCCACAAGTTTCGAGTCGGTGTCATTCCATCTTCCACTTAAATCTGTTTGGGTGCTAGGTGATACTCTGGTAATCTTACGCTGAGCGCAAGAAAATGATGTTGCTAAAAAAGTGAATAGTAAAACGTATTTTGTGATTCTTTTCATCGCCATTCAATATTAAATGTTAACGGTCATTTTAAGGTTCAAAAAGCGTGCCGAAAGTGAATTAGGTACGGCAAAATTGTTGCCGATTACGTCTCGAATCCAGATATATGATATCGCATTATTTGATCCCAATACATTTAAAACATCAGCGCCTAGAGAAATATTTTTGATGCCAGCAGGCTCTTTCTTGAGTGTGAAAATCTTTGAGAAACCCATGTCTAACCTTAAATAACTGTCCCCTTTGAAAAAATTTCTTAAATCGTCCTCCAAAGGAGGTCCAAACCGCAAACGACTTCCATAGTTAAGATTAACGTTTACCCGTACACTAGGATTGTTGGGCATATAATCCTGAAAAAACACGGACAGGTTCATCAGTTGGTTTGATGGCCTGCTGATAAACCCTACAGTATCTGTTGCTATATCCTCTTTTGTGTTTAGGAAACTCAAACTAAACCAGGACTCCGCGCCTGGTATAAACTGTCCGTTTAGTCTAAAGTCCGTACCCATAGCAAATGCATTGGCATCATTGGTAGCGAAGTATCGAATTTTTACATTGTCGATGTCATATGGATTTACATTCCACAGCCATTTATAATATGCCTCAGTAGAGAGTTTGAAATCACGACCCCACATAGTAAAATAATGATCTGCTCCAAGAACAAAGTGAATAGAAGATTGCGCTAATACCTCTATATTAACCTCACCTGTTCTATTTCTTAATTCTCTGTAAAATGGTGGTTGATGATAAATCCCTGTTGCTGCCTTTAATGACCATCTTTTTTCTGGCCCTAGGGTTATCTGACCTTGAACCCTTGGACTAAACAGAATTTGACCGTTGGTATTCCAGTAATGTGCTCTTATCCCAGCAGTAATTTTCAGCAGCGAGTCATAGGATTGAAGTTGATATTGAACGTATGCTTGAGAACGTTGTGAGCTTAAATTGATATTGTTTCGTCTTCTGCCGAGACCTACTCCTTCAATAATCACAAAACCGGAAGAGTCAGCAAAACTATATTCGTCCAGGCGGTCATTTACTTCCTCGTTTCTGAAACTGACTCCGAACTCTAAGCTTTGAAAATCATTAATGACAAATTCTGCTTTTAATTCCGTCCCCAGAAGTTCAGCTTCTAGTTTGTTTCTTCCAAAGTCATATAGAGCACCTAATCCCCTTAATGATCGACAAAGATCAAAGCTATCTGACCCCAGATCATTGTCCACATCACAAAGTTCATAAAGACTACTGACTTCAAAGTTTTCAATTTCTAATGTACGTACGTAACTATTGATCCATTTTACCCTTACTCGTTCCGAAAATCGATGTTTGAGCGTTATACCTCCTTGGTAGGTGTCATAATTTAAAATCTCTTGTCCCTCTAACCCTACGGTAAATCGTAAACTGCTTTGAACGCTGCCAAAGTCTGTAACCCTTGTTTCGGGTACCGTTAAATATCGATTTCTCGCGTACAAAGAGAACAAATCTATTGTAGTACCTTTATTTTTAAGCTTTGAGAAATCATAACTTAAAATCCCTTGAAAATCATCAAAAGTCGGAAGATACTGCGCTTCAGTCTCCAAAGTATTCAACAGAACTCTGGTGTCTTTTCTTCTATAACCGGCTAGATAAGTTAACCGATCATTACGTGTAGAACCTTCAATATGAAATGAACCGGTTAACAAACCAATGGATGCTGAGGCATGAAATTCATCAGGAGATTTATATTTTACGTCAAGCACAGAGGATAAACGGTCGCCATGTTTAGGCGTCCATCCACCAGCTGAAAACGATAGATCCTGCACTAAATCGGGATTGACGAAACTTAGTCCTTCCTGTCTACCCGCTCGAATCAAAAACGGACGATAGACTGGTATATCATTGATATAAATTAAGTTTTCATCAAAGTTACCGCCACGAACCGAATAGGTTGATGAGAACTCATTGTTCCCTGATACTCCGGGTAAAGTAATGATGAGTTTTGAAATATCCTTAAAGGGTGACGGAATGTCTGTGATGGTATTTAGCTTGATTTTGAATTCACTGGCATTTAGTTCTTTCTCGACAGTCTTTCCGGTGGAGATTTCGATTTGCTTTAGCACCTTGACATCTGGTTTCAAACGAAAATCTAGTTTCTTACGAGATGAGTTGATGTCAACGCCCTTCTCACTGTTAACGAACTCAACATGCGAAACGCTGACCTTTATTTTACCTTTATAATCAAGTAGAATTCTATATTTTCCTTTTCGGTCAGTTACGGCTGACTTATTTCTGCCTTCAACGTTCACAAAAGCCCCTTCAATAGGACCTAGCTTATCGTCTACTACCGTGCCGGATAGTTCATATGTAAACTGTGAGAATCCTTGAAAAGGCAAACTCAATAGGCATATGATATTGAATAAGGTTAAGACGTTCTTTTTCACCTAGGCAAACTTTAATTTCTCGATGGTGTCAGTAGGATTTTTGGATTTAAAAACAGAGCTACCAGCGACTATCATATTGGCGCCAGCATTTTTCAAGTCCCCGATATTATTTAATCCTACTCCTCCGTCCACTTCAATTTTTAAATTAGGGTTTTTCAAATCAGCAAGTTGCTTTACTGCTTTAATTTTATCTAAAGAAAAAGGTATAAACTGCTGACCTCCAAAGCCTGGGTTTACTGACATAATTAGAACAACGTCTACTTCGCTAATAATATTTTCTAATACTGAGACAGGGGTATGTGGGTTCAATGAAATTCCAGCCGTGGCTCCTAATTCACGTATTTTGGAAACAGTACGATGAAGGTGTGTACACGCTTCATAGTGAACCGTGATATTCGCAGCCCCAAGACCCATAAAATGTTCAAGATAATCATCTGCTTTCGAAATCATCAAATGATAATCCAATGGCTTATGACATAAGTTTTTTACATACTGACATACGGGCTCTCCAAAACTAATATTTGGCACAAAAACGCCATCCATGATATCCATATGGAGGTAATCCGCTTTACTCTCGTTGATCATCATAAGATCTTTTTCGAGGTTACCGAAGTTGGCGGCTAACAAAGAAGGACAAATAAGCGTCTCTGTCATGGCTTTATTTTCTTAGTATTGGCTTTTGCGTCTTGTTTAGGTTTTGATGTTCCGAATTTATATAAAACACCAAAAGAACCACCAAAATAAAAGTGATTTGCTTGAGATGGTTGTGGCGTTGGATCATCTTGATCAAAGGTTTCGGGTCTAATAATATGGCTAGTGCTTGCCCCCGCCACTGCCGTAGCTTGAAAACTAAAACTTTTCGTCTCAATGCTAAATCCTAACTCTGCATGAATGCCATGTCCGATCTTTTCATGTTCCTCTTTATTGTAAGTCAAAAATGCGACCTGAGGCTGATCTACCAGTAATTGGTCAATTCTTTCTTTATTCTTAAGATCATCAAAGAGATTGTTTTTGTCACCTGATCGTAATTCCACATAAGGTCCCAGATTCATAATTATTCGGGCACGTCCTTTAAAGAGATCCGTATAAAAAAAACTACCGAAAAAAAAACGGTTGTAAGTTATCGTTTGCCTGAAATTAGAAATTGAATCTCTTTCAAAGTCTTGTACCCAACCTTTCTCATATCGTCCTATAGAGAGCTGAAGTCCCACATGTTTATCCAAAATATTTCTGTAAAAAAGCTCGCCGTGTAGTCCTCCATAAAAGTTTGTGTTAAGAGCAGTATTTCTGGTGAATTGGAACCTAAACGATTGATCTACCAAATGATACCCTCCTTTAAAGCCAAAAGAATGCTTACTTTGGGCATATGAAGATGATCCTAACCAAGATAGCAGGCATACAAGGACAAAGAGTTTTATCGAGTGAATATTTTCTAACACGCTAACTACCGCTGAAAATTTATATGGTTCGTAAGTGAAGTGAGCTCATAACGTAAGATCGTGGAAAGCCAAATGAGCGAATCAAAAAAAAACCGGATGATGAATTCCGGTTTATGAAGCGCTTTTAGTTCTTGTAAGCTTATTTCTTTTCTTTTTTGGTCTTGCGTTACCAAAACTCTTTTTCGTAATCTTACCTTTTTTGGTTTTCTTATCTCCTCTTCCCATTTTTTTTAATTTAGCAAACAAAAGTAGTCACTCAAAGGCATACGGTCCAAATGCCTTGTTATAGAAATTAAAATTCCGGTATATGAAGAGTACGAATATTGTCCATGAATATTTTAAGCGAGATTTTGATGAAGATGGGTTTTCTGTTTTAGTGAGAATAAACCCTCATGACTTTTCGGGATTAGAACTGATTGTTGCGGGTGGTAACGTGCTGGAAAAAAACAACCGCGAACTGGATGAAGAGGTCTATGAAGACTTAAAAGAAGATGGGTTTGAAAAAGCTAATGCATTGGAATTCAACATGTATTTGGCTAAATGCTAGGAATAAAATTTAGATTTCTTGAATTCCATAAGGTTGACAAAAAAGGATTTTCAGTCATAAAAGTGAAATACAGATAAATCAAACCATCTCTTCGGTTCATGTAGAACAACAAAAACCGAAGAAATGGAATGTGTAACCCTACAATAAAGCTGCCGCCGGCTTATCTAAAAACCAAAGTAAATTGTCACTTACAGGTTTCACCAATGAAGCTGGGTATTGTTGGAAATCCCCCTCTTCATTTACAATTGCTCTTACCTTTTCCGCTTTATTATCACCAGTCACCAAGAAGGCCACTTCTTTGGCTGCATTGATAAGCTTTCCAGTGAATGAAACTCTTTTTTGTCCAGAAACGGGATGGTTGGCCACCGTACACAGGCTCTCATCGTCCCATAGATTGATCTCATGTGGAAATATACTAGCCGTATGTCCATCATCACCCATGCCCAGTATGATAAGGTCAAAGCTGGGAACTTGATCACTCTTGGTCTCAACCAATGTCTCAATTTCCTGAGCATACCTAACCGCTTCGTTGTCAGGGGTGTTCTCTCCCACTATTCTATGAACGTTATCGATAGGAAAACCAATTTTCGAAAATAGATGATCATGAGTCATCTTATAGTTACTTTCATCATGATCAGCAGGAACACACCTTTCATCACCCCAAAAGAAGTGTACGTTATTCCAATCAATAGAATCCTTATATTCTACTGACATATAGTCGAAAATAGCTTTTGGTGTACTGCCTCCGGATAGGGCAATATTTACTCTACTGTTGTTATTGATTATTTCTTGTAGCTTCTGCGCAAACGCTTTCGCTACCGCTTCTTTGTTATCAAATATTTGTAACTCCATCTACACTTTTTTACAATTCACAGTATTCACCATCATTGGTAAGGTTTTTACAAGGGTATCTCCAAATTAAGTTTTTGCCTTCAATTAGATCATCAGCGTTTGCAGGCCCCCAGGTTCCTGCCGGATAACCTTTGACGGGTATAGTTGGATCATTTTTCCAAGCTTTTAAAATCGGATCTACAAACTCCCAAGCGGCTTCTACAGCATCTCCCCTAGCATATAAAGTGGCATCACCTTGCATCGCATCCAATAATAATCGTTCATAGGCATCTGGAACGTAAGCATTGGTCAGGTCAGAATAATGAAAATCCATGTTGACATTCTTCACCTCAAAACCTGCTCCCGGCACCTTCATTCCAAATTTTAACAGAATTCCTTCGTTTGGCTGAATCCTGATTACCAAAACGTTGTTGGCGTTAATACCATCATGATTGACAAAGAGATGATGATGTACTGGTTGGAAGTGAATTACTATTTCAGTTACTCTAGTCGGTAACTTCTTACCGGTCCGAATATAAAAAGGAACCCCAGCCCATCGCCAGTTATCTATAAAGAACTTCATGGCACAGTAGGTCTCTGTCTTCGAGTCTTCTGGCACCCCTTCTTCCTCACGATAGCCTTTAACCGCGTCTCCCTTGATATTGGAAGCCGTGTATTGACCACGAATCACGTCCGATTTAACGGTTTCCTCAGTGAAAGGTCTCAAAGATTGGAATAGCTTTACCTTTTCATTTCGGATTGCTGTTGCCGAAACTTCAATCGGTGGTTCCATTGCCACCAATGCGACTAGCTGGAGCAAATGGTTCTGCAACATATCACGCATTGCCCCTGATGTATCATAATACCCTCCCCTTTTCTCAACACCAACACTCTCCGCCGATGTAATTTCGATGTGCCGGATATAATTTCGGTTCCACAAAGGCTCGAATATACTATTGGCAAAACGCGTGACTAAGAGGTTTTGTACCGTCTCCTTACCCAAGTAATGGTCAATCCTGTAGATCTGCTCTTCATCAAAGTATTGTTGAAGCTTAGCGTTTAGCTCTTGAGCCGTTTCAAGATCATAGCCAAAAGGTTTCTCCACGATCAACCGCTTCCAACCTGATGTTTGTTTATTGTACCCTAGATTGGATAAACTTTTCGAAATGGTTTCATATAAACTTGGTGGCGTCGACAAGTAAAACATGTAGTTGCCATTGGCAGAATATTTTTCATTCAGCTCCTCAAGCTTTACCTTCAGACTTTGATAGTCATCTGGATCTTTGGTGTTTACCGACTGGTAGTAAATATTATTAGCATAAGCATCCACAATATCTTGATCTGATTCTTCTCGTTTCAGATGCTGACTAGTGGTGATGACTTTGTTTCTAAATTCTTCATCTGAAAAAGAAGATCTACTCACTCCCAATACTGCGAAACCCTCAGGAAGAAACCCTCCTTTATGCAGATTATAAATTGACGGAATAAGCTTTCGTGCTGTTAAATCTCCAGATGCACCGAAAATCACTAAAATTTGATTGTCTATTTGAACCATGAAGGATTTGCATTTAAAAGTTATGTAGTATTTTTCAAACTACCAAGACGCAAACTTATGTCCAAAAAGTGAGGTGAAGCGACAATAAAATTGATAATTATAATTTGCATACATCCTACGGTTGAATAATGTATTATTCACAAAACCATCCTTTAATTCACCTATACAGTTAACAATCAGACAAAATATCGAGATGTAAATACGAAAGTTCTAATAGAAATTACGGCACTTTATCTTAAAACCATTACTTAGGAGCTTCTTCGAATAGTTTTATTTCCCTCACCTTATATATTTGCCACTAACATCACTAAAATACGCTTATAGATTATGTCAAAAAATCTTGATTTTGGATTAGTTGGGCTAGGAGTCATGGGAAGGAATTTTATTCTGAATGTTTTGGATAATGGCTTTTCGGCTGCGGGTCTTGATCTCGATGCTGAAAAAGTACAAGCGTTATCTGATGAAGCATCTGGAAAAGAAGTCTTATCAACACAAGATGCCGTGCAATTTGTAGATTCTCTGTCGACACCACGCAAGATTATGATGCTAGTTCCTGCCGGAAAGGCGGTAGACGGTGTTATCGAGTCTTTACTCCCCCACTTATCCGAAGGTGATTTATTAATAGATGGTGGAAATTCTTTTTATGAAGATACAGACAGACGCGAAACCTATTTAAAAGGAAAGGGGATTCACTTTTTGGGTGTCGGGGTATCTGGTGGTGCAAAGGGTGCTCGTAAGGGTCCTAGCATTATGCCTGGAGGCTCGGCCGAAGCCTATGAATTCGTCAAACCTGTGCTTGAAGCCGTTTCTGCCAAAGTGAATGGCGATCCATGTGTAGCATATCTTGGGCCAAAATCCGCAGGGAATTATGTAAAAATGGTGCATAACGGTATCGAATATGGTTTAATGCAGTTGATATCAGAAATTTATGCAGTACTCAAGCAAGGATTAGGACTTACGAATGACGAACTGCATGAAGTCTTTAAAAAATGGAACGAAGGGCGATTGCAGTCATTCCTTGTTGAGATAACCTCAGAAATCTTCTTGCAAGGCGATGACAAGGGAGACGGACGATTGGTAGATAAAATATTAGATAAAGCCAAACAAAAAGGTACCGGTAAGTGGACTAGTCAAAATGCCATGGATTTAGGTATTGCTATTCCAACCATTGATGCTGCTGTCTTCATGCGTGAAATTTCTTCGAAAAAGGACGAGCGGGTTAAGGCTGAGCAAATCTATGGCGCAAAATCGACGTCGTTTGCTGGTGATCGTGAGGCTTTTATTGATAAGCTTGAAAACGCTTTATACTTTGCTTACATTATTTCTTATGCTCAAGGGTTATCTCAGCTCTCTGCCGCTTCGGAAGAGTACGATTATAACCTAAACCTAGCCACCATAGCCAAAATTTGGAGAGGTGGATGTATTATCAGAGCGGCTATGCTAGACGATATTTCGAAGGCTTTCGAAGCCAATAACAGTCTTGAAAACCTTTTACTTGATGCTGATTTTGTTGATAAAGTAAAAGCAAGTGCTACAGGCACAAGAGAAGTATTGACATTTGGTGTATCAAGCGGTATCCCATTAGCAAGCTTAAGTGCATCATTAGCTTACTTCGATAGTTATACGTCCGGTAGATTGCCGCTGAATGTCATTCAGGCACAGCGTGATCATTTTGGTTCGCACACCTACGAAAGAACCGATATCGACGGTATATTCCATACCGAATGGGGTTAATAATTCATGAATACTAAATATTCAAGTTGGTGTTTGAAGCCATATTATAGTTAGCCATATTTTCTTTCTAAGGCCACGGGTAAACAATTTTCTGTTAACTCGTGGCCTTTTGTCTTTTAACACGGCTCTTTCATGGTAAAACCTTTACAATTATCGATGCTTAATTGATTTTTCAAGACTAAATTGTAAAAAAGTCAGAAATAATAACTCAAATACCTAACTTCTTAAGCCAAAATCAGTTAATATTAATAACCCGTTTGTAAGTCCAGAGCATCGGGGTAGAATATATAGCTTAGAGAGAGAATGTATGCGCCTAAATCAACCATTTCTATCAGAGAAGTTTCTGAATAACATTATTAATGCAATCGATGAGCCAATTTTTGTCAAAGATGAAAACCATATCCACAGAATTGTAAACGATGCTTTTTGTGAATTCTTTGAAGTCGAGAGAGATAAAATTATTGGTAGACCTCATTCGGAAATATTTTCAGAAGCCGAATCAAAGTACTTTATTGAACGCGATGAACTTGTCTTTTCTACAGGAGAAACACAGGTATTTGAAATTCCTTACGTACGAAACAAAAACCAAACGCACGTCTTAAGTATAAAGGAAAGCGTCTTTGACAGTCCCAATGGTGTGGAGCTCATCGTGGGTATCGTTAATGATATCACGGAAATAAAAAATGTCCACATAGAGTTAGAAAACGCTAAGCACAAAGCAGAG
>CAYMST010000131.1:0-12904 GCA_964393115.1 uncultured Roseivirgaceae bacterium
CCAGTGTTTTCAATTATAAACTCACCGGTTACGCTATCTCCAACTAGTAAGCTTTCTTTTAAATAGTTAGGGTTGACAACCAGAGTTTTTTCATTTGCGATGGCTAAACCTTTCACCTCAAGTTTTACACTTTCGGTCGGTTTGGCATTGGTATGAATCTCCAGAACATCTTCAAATTGGCCTGCAACTTTTGGATTAAAGACTAGATAGCCCAACTCAGAACGTTTAGCTTTTACGTCAAAGCTCGGTAACGTTCGAATGCTAAATATTTGGTTAGCATATTTGGTATCAAAACCACCAATTTTGAACAAATACTCACCATTAAATAACTTAACTGGGTCTATTCTCCAAGTTTCTATCAAGTTATTGCTAATGTCTAAAACCTTAGAACCCTTGTCAAACGCACCTCTTAACTCGGTAATCAAACTATCTTCCAGATAAAGACCAATATGATGAACAGCCTTCAGATCAGACCCAACAAACGCGATTGATCCAGTGGTCTGATATCCTTCCACAGAGACAATTAATTCCAAATTGGATTTAATCGATCCTTTAATGGAGTCATCTGCAAAAGTTTTGAATTTGGAAGGTAAAAGTACAAAAGCACTAGTGGATTGTGTAATTGAATCAATGTGTAAGACATCAGTACCCGGATTGTTAAACCCTACAGTTTGGAAATCTTGTTCACCGGCTTCCAAAGTATCAAATTCGATTGAATCTCTTGAAAGTACGATTTCAGGAATGCCTTCAACTTTTAATTCAACACTCACAGCAGCAATCGGATTTAGCGTATCGTTAGTCACCACAGGCAACGTATAATGATAAATACCTCCGACTAAGTTTGTTGCATCTACCTCAAGATTAATACTCATGCTATCATTACCAACTATTTTGCCAACGGTAATATCCGGATTCATTACATCGTTTGGAGCATAATAGGTAATCCATGTACTATCGGCCAAATACTGCTCATTATAAACAACTGGAAGGGCTTTTTGTCCATTTTCTCCCTCAATTCCAATTGAAAGTTTTTCAAGCGTGGTAGGAGCTTCTAAGTAATTAAATTTCAAGTTTCCGTTTGAGGCAAGTATTATCTGAAAACTAGTAACAGACTTGGTTTCTATGATTGTAACATCCTTATATTGAATCACCAAATTTTCCTCGTTTACCTTATAGTAGATAGATCCTGAGGTAGGATCAAGATCTGTCCAAAGACCCGCAATCACTCCGTTTGGAGCAACGGAACTACCTAATCTTCCATTTTCAGGAGTATTTGAAAGTCTCTCGGTTACAGAGATGAATCCATTAGAGGATATATAAACCTTATCAAATCTTCTTCCATATAAGGAAAATTCAAATGGTAATTCTATTGCCTTATAGTCGTCATCCTGTAGTAATAAATTTGTGCCTTCGTTTGAAATGTCATCCCATAGGAAGTTTTGCGTGTTTCCAACATGACGGGAATCAATATATGAATAGCCAAACTCATCACTACCCTGGTACCTTGGGTCGATCTGGTTACTGTCAAGTTGGGAGGTTATGAAATCCGACCTGTAATTTTCGAAGTAGAAATCGAGAATCCCTTCATTTTCGTTAACTATATGAAACGGTGTTGAAAGAACTTGTCCTGCTTCTGCTAAAATTTGAATGGTATCTGGAGACACTCGAATTTGACCAGGAGCAAAACCTGTTCCTGTCAAAATCACGGATTCAGCCATCCCTTGATAATAAAGCTCCAGCAGCCCCGTGATTTGTCCCGTTTCTGTAGGCATGAAAATCAATTCAAGATTTTGCGACGCGCCAGGTAGAATCCGTATTGGGGATGCTTCTACGGAAAAACTTCCGGTTACAATAACAGAGTCCACATATGCAGAGCCATCACCAGTATTTAAAATCATTTGACTCAAGCTGACACTATTTCCAATTGTGGAAGAACCAAAGTCAATAGATTCAGGAAGGTCAAGACTTGGAGATCCATAGACATCGACTATTAATGATACTGATTGCGACTTCATAGTGGGTCTGCTATCGGTCGTTCTAAAATTCAAAGAGGCGGCGTATCGGCCTTCAATAAAGTCATTAGTTGCATAGGAAACATTGATTATCTCAGAGTCTCCAGCCTCAATAGAACCTTCATACTTATCCGCGCTTAACCAATCAAGATTAGAACCCGTTTTCACGGTTGATACCCAATCTATGGCATTAACGATCATATTAACCCCTGAAGTGTTAAATGTCCAATAGTCAGAAGAATAGCGGCTCGAAGGCAAATACATACCAAGGTCTACTCGTCTAACGTTCTTACTCTCATCGGCAACAACTAAAGGTGCATCTTGTTTTGACCAACTAGCCACCAATGTAGCTCCAGCTTTAATACCTGACTGGGATGGCATATACCCTATGTAACCCCCATTGATGTGATCAACATTATGGAGTAATTGATGATCTGGGATATTCTTTACAAGTGTCGGGTAATAAGTATATGAGTTATAATTACATGACGTGATCAAATTCATGCTATTCTCTTGCCATTTCCCACGAAGCGCATGACTATTATAACCGCAGCTAGCAGATGAATATAAGGCTTGGACCACTCCACCTCCTGCTTGAGAATATTCATACAGATTGTCGCCCAAGGTGTAACCATCGCTAAACGAATTGGCAGACCAAACTAGAATACCATCATACAAAAGAAGTTCATTAAGACTAGGGGTATATGAACTAACATTAATGTAAGTTACAGTCGCAAATGCTTCACTTTCTTCCAAGTATGAAACCACATCGATAGCTCTACCAAAATAATCTGCCGCTAATACTGCAATATTTTTTATCGTTTTACTATTTGCAACATGTCGAACTTGAGCAAGTTCATTTGGGTCTTTAATTCTGTTGAAACTGACCAGAACATTTCCTAACGAATCTGTTTTCTCAGATCTCACCAAAAGGCCATCATCATCTTGACGTATGCCAGATTTTTCAATGATCTGCTTTACTTGGTTTTCGAATAGAGAGCTTGGCTTGTCAATAAACATCGAAAAATCAACTGTCTCAGTCCCCAAATTTCTTAAAACAACTTCACCTGAACCATCCTGCCCAACTTTTACCGAGTCAAGCAAAGGTGAGGTTGCCGTAAATAGTGCCGATGAACTACCTCTACCACTTAATGGTATTTTAAGGCTTGGTGTGGTTGGATCATTTGATTGAATTTCAATGTCTCCAGAATATTCTGATACTTCTTCAGGTGTGAAGACCACATTAACCCAAATTGCTGAGTCTGGCTTGATACTGATAGGAAAATCCAAGTTGCCAAGTATGAAATTCGAAGAACTAGATGAAATAGAAGTAAGATCGAGAGATGAAATCCCGTTGTTCTCTATTAAAAGCGTTTTCGTCTTACTGATTCCAACAAAAACTGAACCAAAGGCCAACGCCTCTAAATCAACCTCAATTTTAGGTGCCTTCAACGTAGTGGTTTGAATTGGAATGCTCAGCAAATTCTCTCTTGCGTTGCTCTCAATACTCATTATCCAATTTTGTACACTATCCTCTCTCTTTTTCAAAGGGGTATATGTGATATCAATCGATTTAGACTCACCTATGGCCAATGTGCCGGAATTACTTGAAAAGGTAAAATCATTTACTCCCGCCAAGTATTCTATGCAGTTATTTGCTAATATTCTGTTATCCGAATTAGATATACCATAATCATCAAAGATTTCTTCTCTAGCCACAAATATCCTACCCTTACCAAGATCGGTTATTAGGGAGAATATCATACCAGAAGGGTAACTGCTAGTAACTACAGAAATATTATTTGGATCCTCAACTTCCCAGTAGGAAGAACCTCCTGTATAGATAGTATTGACGTTTTGGTTAACAGGGTGAGAGATAATATCATCAATATAATAAGAGGGTTGATACCCGTAGTCAACCACAAGCCCTGTTTCACTTAAAATATCGTAAACTTCAGAATAATAATCATCAGGGGTTAAAATCAGGCTACCTCCATTAGTAATCCATGAAATAAGATCATCAACCTGAGCAGAATACAAATTCCTTATATAGTTGTCAGATATCAGCACGTCAACATTTAAATTGGCTAACTCAAATGCGCTAACTGAAGTAAATATTCCACCGCGATCCTCTATGTCATTACGAAGCACATCATAATCACTTAAATAGGCAAGACAGCCAACGCGTACACCATCTAAACTAGAAAATTTATTTTCAAGCGCTTCAATAATAACTGAGCTACCTTGTTGATAAGCACTATCAAATTCATCCTTTAGGTCCATTTGTACAACCCTAGATGGAAGACTTACTGATAACTCAGCACTTTCCCTTAATCGATCAACACTAATTTGATAGTTAAGATCAGAAGCCCCATCTATGTTAGAAATCTCAAATGATTTCTTTTGTGCTTTTCCAAATAAGGTCTCAAAAGATAACGAATCCGGTTTTACATCAATGTTCGGGTATCCGATGACCGTACCATTTACTAGAACTTCGTATGAACCATTCGCCGGATCATTTGAGGTAATTGTGAGTGCACTATTATGTACTCCTATCTGATCAAATTGAAAGGTAACCAACTGATTTACAACATCACCTGGTGCAATGACAAATGCTGAGTCTTCCAGAATAAATGCGGTAGACTTGGATTTTATACTTGATATCTTTAAGGTATCATTTCCATCGTTTCTTATAGCTAAATTTAGCTCTGATTTAGTATCAATATAGATGGCATCAAAGGAAAGGTTGCTTGGATACACTGATATCTGGGGAAGTCCTCTAACATAAGCCCTAACAGGTATATATCTAGTGGGCTCCAATATTTCATTCGTACTAATCTTTAGATATTCTTTAATTAATTGTCCTGGATTAACACCTGACAGATTATACACCATGTTTATGTCTGTCCCTTCTCCTGGCGCTAAACTCAAATACTGCGGATCAATTTTTTCTATGAATTGTCTCTTCTTTATCAGAACTGCCAGGTTGTCTTTGATATAAGAGCTATTGTTATAATTGACTAATACACCGTCAGTTCCAAAACTATTCTCAATACCAGTTGTAGCACTGCCAGTATATCCATTCATGTCAAGATATTGGAATTTAATATCCCCAGATCGATAAACAATTACCTGAAATGTATTTGAAGACATTTCATTGTACTGTACCACAAACTTATCAGCAAACTGCTGGTAGAAAATAGCACTATTTGAGTTTGAATAGTATAAATAATCCCAAAATGGAGCTATCAAGTTTTCTGGACCTGAAATGCTTGGTATGAATGTATTATAGCTTGATGAAAAAGAAGAAAAGCCTAAATACCCATGTCTATTCACATAAACATGATCATAACTCTCTCCATAGAAAGGAATGCTGAAGCTGTCTAGTTCAATATATTCGAAAGAGGAGTATGGATTGATGGAGGTCCCTGTCTCTGAAATATCTATCCAATTGAACTTTGGACCAGCTGAGGAATCGCTATCAATCCAGTCATAGCCTTCTAAGCCTGAGCTAGTTCCGCTTCCACCACCCAAAACTCCAAAATCACTTAAAGATCTTACCGGTGTAATGACTACAGTAAGTGAATCGTCGCCAGAATTCGTAATGTTAAAAGTCGTCGAATCCTTGTATCCCGAAGTCATTTGTTCAATATTGATTTCGGACACGGAGATAGAAGCCGTCGCTGGCTTTCGTAATATTCCGTATCCTATTAAAGGAACCTTAATAAGAGGGGTCTTTGGATCGTTTGACTCGATGAATATTGTATCTATTATCTTGCCAGCTGATTGAGGTGTGAAATTCACCTTAAGAGGGGTACTGTCCTCAAATCCAATTTGATACTTAGTTGCCGAGGCGGAAAAATGCTCTGTGCTTGTATATATTGAGTCTATTATCAAGTTTCGAGAACCCTTATTAGATATCAGTAGGGTAGTGCTATCACCAATTGACTGGAACGTTGAGTCAAAATTTAATTGAGCCTTGCTAATGGCAATTAAAGGGTCGGTATATACCTGCGCTGTAATGGGAAGCTTTGTGGTCTTGGTATGATCATAAATTAAATCGATCAAAGAAGAGTAACGTTGTCCACCATTTAGACCATCTGTGGAAATTTCCAGATTTATAGATTCGATTTCACCTGGAAGTAGCAATCTACCTCCGACAGCAGTGCTTTTAATCCACCCTTTATCTTCTTCAGGGATATTGATAGAATAAGTCAATGCGGTGACACCAACGTTTTGCACCTTTACGTTTTCTATCAGACTGTTTCCTTCTTTAATTTCAAAATCTATTTCAGAAGGAATAGTAATCAATTCTCCATCCTGATTTCTTGAAGTACCTCTTACTGCTTTTTCAGCATTAATTCTACCACTACCCAGCATACCATGATACGTTGGATTGTCATCATCAATAGAGTCGACTGAGGAAACTAGTATTTCCCATAGCTCTGTATTCTTGAGTCCTTTCATATTTGACAAAACAAGAGCAGCAACACCGGAAACATGCGGGCAAGCCATTGAGGTCCCTTGAAAATATTGATACCCCCCACCATTAACTGTAGATAAAACCCCTTGTGAATTGATATTTGTTTCCCCACCAGGAGCCGAAATATCTATCCAAGACCCATAGTTCGAATACCACGATTTCTGATCTCGATGATTTGTCGAAGCCACCATCATCGTCATATCTAAATCTGATCTGAAGTCAACTGAAGAAGAGGAACTATTGCCAGCAGCAATAATTACTATTCCACCCTCCAACGTTTCTGAATTTTTACCTGCCTCATTAACATAATAGTTGATACCATCCACAATATCCTGGCTGTATCCGCCACCGCCCCAAGAGTTTTGTGAAATCACCGATCCCATATCCGCTGCATAAGCAAATGAAGGAGCGGGATTGAAAATAAACGAGCTACCTGCATCGTCTCCTAGTCTGCAAACCATAACTCGCACACCTTTTTTGGAAGAAGATCCTCCAGCTATTCCAGAAACACCAATTCCATTATCATTATTAGCAGCTATAGTTCCTGCAACATGAGTACCATGCCCATTGTAATCTTCGATGTCACCGGAAAGGTTCCAAAAATTAAAGCCATGAACATCATCGATATACCCATTATTATCATCATCAATATTGTTGCCGGGTATTTCACCTTCATTTACCCATAGTGTATTTTTCAAATCTGGATGATCCGTATCAAAACCGGAATCATGAACGGAGACTATCACATCGTCACTACCCTTAGTTTTTGTCCAGGCTTCTGGCAACCTAATATCTGCCCCAGGCTTTCCACCTGTTTGTCCAGAATTAGAATAGTGCCATTGATCCACAAACCGTGGATCACTAACTATCTCCCCAGCTTTCGCATTATTGGAGTACTGATAAACGGGGTTTGCAACTTTTACTTGCTCAAGCGATTTATAAATTTTTAAAATTTCTTCAACTGGCGCAGAGGCATCATAAAATAAATCATACCATAAATGAAGCCCATATTTTCGGTGTTTCTCTTCAAACTTACCAGCGTAAGGAAAGACTCGCTTCATTTTAGCAATTTTACATATCTCATTAGCGTTGTCAAGCTCCCTAAACCCCAATGATAGATAATGATCTTTAGAGGAAAATAGATTTGAAGATCCCAAACTGTTTGAAACCATAGGTTCAAACTTTACCCGAATAACTCCGGCTTTAATCTGTGCATTCTCATTGATTTGAGAAAACCCGAGCGTAGTCAAAAATAATAGTAGAGAACAAAGAAAAAACCTCATAATTACTGGAAACATTATATTAAAAACGGTGTTATTTGACTTAGTATGAAATAATGACAAAACATTTTGTGTTACCCAATTCACAAAAATTCATCTTGGATAAACATTTACTTTTGACTAGTTGATACCCATAAGAGACCCATTGTCAACAAAACTGCCAACAAAAAGAAGATACTTCTGATGACTTCAACTAATTATGAATTTTTTGGGTATTTTTCGAAGTGATCAAGATGAGTGAAGTACTGAAGCCCCATCTAGAAATCCTTTGGATTATTGGTAAGCAGTAGATCAAATGATTATTTTGTTTCATATTTAATACAATAGTCCTAACTTACAAAGTTAGTAAACCGATTTATGCTGGCCAAAAAAACAACTCATTTAAACGAATAGGAATGGACCTGAATACCAAAGAGTAAACTTTCATTTATGAGAAATTATCAGGGCCAAATAATATGAGGTGTACTACCTCATATCTCGATACCAATACGACTCATCATTCAACGAGGGATCGATAAAATGTAGAATGCGTTAAAGACTGGTCTATTAAATACTGTTAGAAGAAATCCTGTTTCTGACCTACAATATCAGACTCGCAGACTTTTAGTCAATTGAATTGGGAGCTAAAAGTTACATCATATCTGAGGAACTACGACAAAACAGGGTAAAGACACACCGCACAGTCTTTCATACTAATCGGACCAACTTAAAAGCCAGTTATGTTTGTCGTAGTGAAATCAATGGGAACCCCAAATAAGACGATTCGTCTACATTATCATTTTATTCATCTATCAAACGACTACTGTTCATACCAAATCTGTTAGATATGGTTGTTTTATAATGCTGGGATATGTTAAATAGGGGTCGCTTAGTATATGGCAAATAGAGCACTAGAAAGCGATCATATTCCTGTATAGTGGTAGGTAAGTGTCATTGTTGCCCACATATGCCCTAAGACTTTCTCAAATCAACGGGTAACAGATTGTTAATTTCTTTGTCAGAAAATGTCAGTTCCTCATTTTCTTTGAGACCCTTAGTTGCCATTTTGTAGGCTTGGTTAATCGTTCTTGGTGAGCCTTTATAAACTGAATGTAATTCTGATAATAGTTGGTCCCGCTTATCTTGAATATATGTTAGATCTACAATATCGCTTTTAAGATCGGTCAACAATGACAAGTATTGCTCTCTGATCTTCCAGATCTCTAAAGCTGCTTCTGAATGCTTTTCAGATAGCTCTCCTAAATCATACTTTTGATAGTAAGAATTAATTGTAAAACCAATTGCTGATAGAATAGCAGAAATAATTCCAATAATTTTGCTTTCTCCAAATACTGTAACCAGTATTCCTGTTGTAGTAAGTGCAGAAATTGCAATTTGAACAACTTTCATTGTGTGGTTTCTAAGTTTAAGTATGTCCGCACATTTTTCTTGAGTTTTGTGTGTCCACACTGCACGTCCATATAGTTCTCTCAATTGAGATTCTAATATTTGTTTAGCTTGGGAATCTACTGCCATATATTTCTCTCCATTTTTGTTTAGCTGACCATTTCTTATCATCTGATTCTAGTTGGATAGCATCTACAGATTTATTGTATGCTAATTTCGCTTTATAACGAAAGTCTGAATAGTTGCAAATAACCTGCCCGCTGCCAACGGCATACCATTTTATTTGGTCTTTAGTTTGCTCTTTTAAATAGTAAAAAAAATCCCTACTCATCCAGTCATAATATAAATAGGATTTATCCCTTTCGTGCCAGTTATCTAAAAATCGATATGCCAATGTATCAATAAGAAGTCCTTTAATTGGAACGTCGCAATAAAACTTCCAAGCACGAATCATGCGACAAAGTCGCTTTAAATTGCCATTTGTCATGTTGTCTCCGTAATTAATTGAATTTATTTCTGGAATTGGGTCTGTTTTTTTCCAACTACCACCCGAATTAGAATCCGCGTATGTGAATGAGTCATCATTATTTTTAAATACTGGTAAGACTTCGATTTTCATATCGTCTGAAAAGAAGACTTCTATTATTTGTCCATCTGCTTTAAGGTTTGTACTCCAATATGTTCTTGCAATAGAGTTTTTTACAGTCTGTAAAAATGAAGATTGTCCATTACCAGAATAGTGGTCATATGTATATTTTAAGCTTGATGGCATTTCAAATATCATATCAATATCGCTAACCCAATCATTTGCGGTATGTCTTCCGAATGAGCCAACGTATCGACCTCCATGAGTTGAATCCATATCCCAAAAGTCTTTGTTCAATCTTTTGCAAATAGCATTATATCTTGTCGATATCATTGACCTCTTATCATTTGATATTTTTAAAGAATCACAGAATGTATTGAAGTTAGTGGCAACACTCATTTATTTTTACAATTTTTTTGGCATTAGTAACAACTCCTCTGTAAGTATACAAACATATTTTCCCAAATAATCAGAAATAATCTTCACCAGATCACGTACCTTATCAGGTGTAAACTATCTATATTCGTGATACAATATCCCCAAATAACCCATTCCTATGTCTTCCGAAATAGTCAACTTTACACCTGATAAGTTTTTTGAGCTTCAAAGCCTCCAGCCCGATGACAAAAATTTGCTCACTTCCTGGATCAAACTGTACTTCCAGGTACATGTTTTAGGAGGGTCAAAGAACACAGCTCGTAATAAGACCAATGATTTCAAACTGTTTTTGCCTTTCTTCCTGGAAGGAATGGGCAAAGACCATATTGACCTTTGGACACCTTCAATAACCAAGGCGTTCATTTCGGATCAGGAGGGTAGGGGCAAAGCTCCAACCACAATCAATAGATGCCTGGCCACGCTTCGACACTTTGCCAAATGGGTCGATGGCCAACGTTCCTTTGTGGCTGGCTCTCCGTTCGCTGGTGTTAAAGACCTTGCCATTGATAGTCCCGACTGGAACGGTTTAAGTCCTCGTGAAGTCATGAGACTAAAAGCAGCTTGCGAACAACGCCTCGCTATGTGTACTCGCAAAAACCAGAACCCTTTAAAGGAAACAGCCATCTTTTACGTACTATTATACACAGGGCTTCGTGAGTTTGAATTGTGTTCTCTCAACATTGAAGACTATCACAGCAAAGGATTTCATAATGTCCGTCGTAAAGGCTCAAAAGTAGACAAGAAAGTGACCGTACCGTTAGATGCCAGGGAATGGCTTGATCAATACCTATTGAGTAGGGGAGAGATTCAACCAGAAGATCCTATGTTTATTGGGAGACGTGGAAATAGGCTCACAACCGATGGTGTATACCAAGTCTGTGAACGGATCATGAATCAGGCGAATGTTGGTTTACCTCCAAAAGAGTGGATCAAACTTTCACCGCACATGCTTCGGCATACCAGATTGAAAAAGATTGCCGATAAACACGGGGTTCATGTGGCTCAAGAGTTTTCTGGTAATACGTCAATGAAGGTTATTTTTAACTACACTAAGCCAAGTCAGGTGGAAAAAGATTTGATTGCTGAAAACGTTGGATGATCATGCTGTAAGGTTTTCACAATGAGTTAATTTTAAAAATATGGAAGTCATTAACCAAGATATTCTAACGGGAGTAATTAGTGCTATTTTTGCAACTTTCTTACTTTATGCAATTACAAAGCTGCTCAATAACCATATCCTACCATGGTATAGAAAATTGATCCACCAAGGAATTGATATAAGCGGTGAAAAGATTGCCTCATATGATATAAAGTTTAAGCGAAAAAAATGAATTTTTAAAAATGTCCATTGATGAACCAAGCTGGTTAACAACCATATTAATAAGTTCCTTTTTAAGTGCTTTTATAGGTCACCATTATTCAAGTATTAAGGGCTATCTTCTATACCTAATTTCAAATAGAAGTATTAATTATTTTACAGGTGAATGGTATGGTTACTATTTTATTTTGAGGGAAGGAGAAGAGCTTTTTTGCGAGGAAAACTTCACGTTAACCCAATCAAAATTTGATCCCCAAAAATTGATTTTACAAGGTCGTGGAAAAACCATAGATCAAGTGTACAATGGCTATGTCAAATTTGAGGAAAATTTCATGCTTTTTACATTTAACCCTTCTGGCCATAATGAAACTGTTTTTATGAGAGCCGAGCGTCCTATAAAAGGGCATGATAGAAGAATCGTAGGCTTATGGTCGGCTTGGGATTTTGATAATAAGGCCGCAGTTGGGTCACTAGTTTTAACGAGAGAGCCTCATGAAAAAGAACAAATCAAGGAGATTATTTTGAAAAAAATATATTGCAATGGTGATTTGAGAATAATGAAAATTAAATAGACTTTGATTCACACATAACAAGACTAAAACGTCCGTTCTTGTCTTGTTACACTTGACTAAGAAACTTCTTAGTGTATGTTTTCGTTCCGTTGGGCTTCAACCCCTTAAATACGAGACATTACCTAATCTGATAGAAAAGCTGTTGAAAGTTGGCCACCATATACAGGATATTATGGAAAGCTTAATCATGCACTATGATCTAACGGTTGGCTGTATACGCATGGAGTAAAATAAGAATAAACAGGGCTACGGGGGAGTTTGTTCGACTAGATCCCCTAAAAAGGGCGCAAAATTAAGTGATTAATCAAGCATTTCAAATTTTTTTGCTGCCTCTTAATATGTGTATAACTTTTTTGAATTTTTTCAACCCTCAAAACAACGCATTTTAGGTGAAGTGTTAATTAAAATTAGAACACAATCATCCTGATTTTCAATATTATATGAGTTTTTTCTGACCATTATTTACATTCTCACATCTTCTGAAGCTGCTTTGAATTTTACAAGGAAATAGCAGTACTTTTGTGATAATAAAGCGTGTTCTAAAGTTAAGAGACGACTTGTTAGGGGGTTCGGGTCTTAACTTTAATTCTTTGAATATGTTTTACAGAAGAAAGCCCCCAGGTAAGAAGGGGGCATTAAAAAGTTTTCTTACCCTAACGAAGATTGCATACTGGGTTATCAAGTTGTACTTGTTAATAACGGTAATCTAGTTGCAATTTCTGCGGCCTCAGTTCTGATACAACTGGGGCTTTTTTATACACATCAGGGTCTTTATGTGTGTAAATGTCGGAATGTTAAGATAAACTTACAATACCCCTTCTGAAAATAG
>CAYMST010000132.1:0-12751 GCA_964393115.1 uncultured Roseivirgaceae bacterium
ACACCCCGGCTAATTGGAGTTGTGGCAGTGTTCCAAACGCTTCTACTACGGTAAGAACCGGCTATCAAGACGATCTGGTAGTTGATTTTAACGACACCATCAGTGCGTTTGAAACCAACGCTAACGAACCAACGCTTACCATAACGGACAGCGCCACTTTTGGAATCACAAACAACTTGATATTAAGTAGTTACAGATCTAATTTAGTAGTTGACGAAGGAGCCACCCTACACATTGGAGGTTACTTACAAACGGGATCACAGAACCAGTGTAACGTCACTGTGAACGGCACGTTATACGTTGATTCTATTGCGATGAATAGCTACGAATCTACCATCACCATTGGCGCCAACGGGAAAATTATCGTGACTAATGGGTTCTATTCAGGAACCTTCAATGATAATGACGTCGTGGTAAACGGTGAACTGCAAATCGGCGCTTGGGTTGGAACGGAGTCATATAACGGAACATTTACCGTCAATACAGGTGGAACCGTAACCATCAACGGTGATGCCGACTACGGAATAGACCTCATCGTCAACAGTGGAGGAACAATTAACATCACTGGAGACTTAAACATCGGTGGTGACTTGCATCATGATGACGTTACCCTTTCAGGTAATGTAAATGTTGGAGGCGATTTCGTCATTGATGATGGAATAGACGTATCGATAGACGGTACTGTAGAAGTAGATGGAGCATTAAAAATTACGGACGCCGCCACAGATGTAACCGGTTCAGGATATGTTGATGCTGACAGTTATGACTGCACAGGTGATTGCAGCGATGTAATTGACGTTTCTTCTTCTCTTCCTGTTGAACTAACGTCCTTTACGGCCAATAAGAATGGAAATGCCGTTCGAATGGAGTGGACCACGGCCTCTGAAGTGAATAATAGTCACTTCTCAATTGAACGTTCAGGGAATGGACAAAACTTTACAAGTATCGGAAGAGTAGCCGGACACGGAACGAAGATATCTGCCACCAATTACTCGTTCACCGATCAATTTCCGGTTGCTGGAACCTGTTTTTACAGACTTAAGCAAGTAGACCATGATGGTACAGTCGCTTTTTCAGATGTGAGAAAGGTAGTCATCGATGCTTTCGAAGGTCTTGCTCTATATCCTAATCCGTTAGGTAATGAGGACTTAAAGATACACTTCGATAAGCGTATCGACATCGTTACTTTGGAGGTATCAGATTTCTCAGGACGACAGGTGTATTATCAAAAATTGGAAGAAGTCTCGTCTACCATTAACGTGCCTTCAGAACTATTTCCTACATCTGGATTATATCAGTTAAAACTGGTATCTAGCGGTTTAGTACATACTAAAAGGTTGACAGTGAAAAAATAACGAATACTAATGCTGAAAAAGCATCTTTATATGCGCGTTTGATCACCTTGGCTTATTGTCAAGGTGATTTTCTTTAAGGATCAATCATAATCCTTAAAGAATGTATTATCAATTTATAGTGCTGCTTACCATAAATCTGTCGCTTTACTCGTCAACATTAGCACAACACGAAAATTTCAAAATATCTGTCCTTGAGGGGGCATATACATTTGCAAAACCTGTAGCCATGCGGCTTGGTCCCGATGGTATGATTTGGGCTACCGATCATGGAAGAATGGTTATGATGCGTATTGACCCTTTTTCGGGTGAAGAAGATATTGTACTTCGGCTAAGCTGCTTGGGATTCAATACCAGAAGGCCTTTTTTAGGCTTCGATTTTCATAAAAACTTTGGCCAAAATAGCCAAGAAGACTTTATCTACGTTTCCTTGGCTACAACTGGTAAAAAAGGTGATTTTCGAGAGATTTCTCGATTCGTTTATTCGGAACAAAATGGCAACGGACAGTTAGGAAACAAAACCATCATTATCGACAATATTCCACAGGTACCAGACCATGATGGGGGTAAACTAGTATTTGGACCGGATAGCAAGCTTTATTACACCATTGGAGATGGTGCAGAAGAAGATGTACCACTTGAGATTCCTACTCTTGAAGAAGTCACACAAAGGCAATGGAAAAAATACCTCGGCAAGATTTTAAGAATAAATCTCGACGGATCTATACCTGATGACAATCCCGCAATCAACGGTGTGAGGAGCCATATTTATAGCTATGGGCATCGAAACCCTCAAGGGTTAATCTTCGATAGCCAGGGTAACTTGTACAGTTCTGAACATGGACCAAGTACAGATGATGAAGTGAACTTAATCAAACCTGGGGCTAATTATGGATGGCCTGCCATCGCCGGTTATATCGACGATAAAAAGTGGGACAATGAAACTACTACAGAAATTCAAAATCATGAGCCGCCATTGATCACCATGTTCACGGTCGACAATTCATTTGAAATCCCAAACTATCCTTTTAACCCAACAAGTGCACCATCAAGCATTGGTGTTTACGAAAGTGATGTAATCCCTGGTTGGAAGAATTCGATCCTGGTATCCTCGTTAAAGCGAGGAATGGTGCACCGCCTAAAATTATCTTCTTCCTTAGATTCTATTACAAGTGACACCATTAATTGCTTCATTACAGACAGTCGGTATAGAGACTTGATCGTGCATCCTAATGGACGTACTTTCTATTTGGTATCGGATGTAACTGGCGCTTTAATTAACCTAGAAGGAACTCAAAGAAAATCCATCAATAACCCTGGTAAAATATTGGTAGCACAATATCAAGATGCACCTAATCAGGCTCCTAAGATTATTGATGTGAGTACGAATTCTTTTTCCAACTTAACCCAAGGTATTCAAGTTGCTCAAATAACGGCCACAGACGGTGATAATGACCCGCTGAATCACTCTATATCCTCTAATGAGGAGTTGCCATTTCGTGCATCTGCCACATCAGGTAAGATATATCTAGACTTAGAGAATGCACAAGAGCTTAAAGCCGCCTATGACCTTAGGGTACAAGTCGAAGACGGTTTTGGTGGATTGGATTCTGCACTCGTAAGCATTAGCCTTAACGATGTCAAAAGAGATACGATCATTCAAATAAAAGACTATGCCTTCTGGATACGAGAAAACATCGATTCCGTTATCGATGTATCTGTTATCCAACCCTACACGAGTCACGACCAACAGTTTACTTTTGAATTTATTGAAAGCGATTTTCAGCTAAATCAAACTAATATGCTCTTATCAATAGATAATGGTAAACCGTTCAATTATGAGCAGACATGTCACTATACCACCACTCTAATAGTAAAAGATGAGTTTGGAAACAAAGACTCATCAAGGATAGAGATATATGTACAGGACCAGCAGGAAAATCCCAGCTTCGTTGAAACAGACTATTTTGTTACTAGTGACTTTAAGGATGGAGACGAAATTGGCGAGATCCTGTTAAACGACCCCGATGGTGACCCGCTGAATTTAAGAATCTTTTCATCAAACAGAAATCTCATTAGTATCGAAAGTGATTCGGAATCACCTACACGACCGATTTTTGTTAATAACAGAGCGCAATGGGATTTCGACAACGACACTCTTGAAGTCTTTAAAATTCGCGTCACTGATCCTTTCGGAAACCGATATGATTCGCAAATACGCGTGATCATGAAAAACATAGATGACCCTCAACTAGTGTCCTCTTCGACGGAGATACACGAAAGCGCAGGCACAGTTTATCCAAATCCATTTACGAACAGTATTCACATCTCATCTACACAAATATCGAGCATTGAAATACAGGATCTTTCTGGAAAAACCCTGGTAAATCAACAGTATCAGGATCAATTGGATCTCTCAAAACTCCCCAACGGCCTGTATATTCTGCAACTTATTTTTAAGAATATGCAAAAAGTGCAACGCATGAAAATTGTAAAAAAGTAGCCTTATTCTATGACGAATTGATGTGCTCGAAGAGTAGTTGATGGTTGTCGGACGGTGAAATTGTAACAATGGATGTGTGGTAAAAGAATCAACCACACATCCATTGTAATTTCAGTTGTTTCTACTGCTCAGACAGCACTATAACCTTACGCGTAAGCGCCTCCTCATTGGACACCAAACGCATCGTATATATACCTACAGGCAGCTGATCATTAAGGTCTATAGCGATATCTATTTCACCAAAGGATGTCGTCAGCGATTGGGTATAAACGATCACGCCAGAAGTAGAAATAAACGTTAAATCATATTCTAAGCTCTTAAGGCCAACTGCTTTGACGGAGAACTCTTTACTTCTAATAGGCATAGGGGCTATCACAACAGCTTGTTGCGCTGATTTTTTGACTTCAATGCGGATGATATCGGAGTAGTCAACAGTTCCATCAAAGTCTGTTTGTACCAGACGATAGTAGTTGATTTGATTTGGTCTAGTATCCATAAAGCTATAATCGCGTTGTGAAGAGGTTGTTCCTGCCCCATCAACCGTTTCCAGGTCTATGAAATCTAGTCCATTATCCGATCGCTGGACGATAAAGAAGTCATTATTTAGCTCTGAAGCCGTAGACCACTGCAATGACACATCTCCATTTTGAAGTTGACCAGAGAAATGAACCAGCTCTACGGGTAACGGGTTTTCGTCAGTATCAGAAGAGGCTACTCCGACCTCACTAAATCCACTAGTAATACCAGTTAATGTACCATTTCCGGGGTTATTCGCTGAGTTGGTATTCACATCAAATGACTCCCATGTACCCGAGTTATTTCTGACGAGTGCCAGACTTGAGAAGTCGCTTGACGATACATTATCCGCACTGTTGAACTGAACAGTCACCGTTACGTTGCCAGAGCCAGAAGCTCTTTCTACATCCCAATAACTATTGGTAAGGACTGTCTGATAGGTTCCCGGAACTAAGTCTCCCGAAATATCACCAGGAGGTGTTTCAGCAATATTTTGAACCGTTGAAAACGAAGACGCTGTAGTAGGATTTAAAGTAATTGGCCGATACAACCCCTGGTCTCCCAATGGGAATAAATAATCACCGGTGTATGTAGCACTTGTTGCCATCATTCCCTCAACATGAATGGTATTCCCCAAAGTACCAGTAGAAGCTACCGGATTTGCTGGATTAATAGTGATAACAGGATCGTCAGAGCGATCTCCATCGTCGTTATCAACATCCAAGATTCCATTGTTTAAATTCAATGTACCAGACACATTAAACCCTGTATTTCCGACTACCCCACTTGTATTATCAATGGTAAAATTAGTAAATGTAGTGGTTGAGGAACCAGCTATAGTTTGCGACGTACTACCATCCAAGGTCACTGTGGCTGGCGGTGTAAACGTCCCATTATTCGTATAATTACCAGCAATGGTCATGGATGTCAATCCAGATAGATCAAGCGTTGCGGCATTGACAAAGTCACCATTAATATCCATTGTGGTAATACCCGTTTCATCAATGTTTCCATCGTTACTCACGGTAACTGACCCTGCAATATTCAAGTCTGGACCATCGTATTCACCACTAGTAACGACCAGATTCGTAAACGTGACCGTCGCTGGATCATTATCGAATGTATTTGTTACCGCACCTTTATCTATTTCTAACGTCAGAACTGTAATAGGATCTACCTGAGTTTCTGGATCAGTAGTACTAGTATACGCTACCGTCCCAGATGATCCAGTGAACGTGCCTTGATCGACATCTAAAGCACCACCTACTCTTATCGTATTTGCTCCTATGTCAAGCGAGGTACCAGTAGCTAGTGTCAGATCTCCAGAGAAACTCTGCGTTCCACTGTTTACCGTTACTGCAGTAGAAGTAGTTGATAAATTCGTGGTACCAAAGTTATTGTCACCATCTATTTGTTGTGTTAATCCCCCATTGAAAGTTGTAGTCCCTGGGTTATTCAATCTATTACCACTACTTTGATTATTCCAGTCACCGGTAATATTGATGGCATTGGAATTTGCGTCAAAGTTGCCCGATGCTGAGTTAATATTCAGATCATTTACACTTAACGTACCTGATAGATCCTTCTCCCCTACGTTGTCTAATGTCAATGTACCAGAAGCACCAAAAATCACATTGGATGATAAACTAGCTGTGGTGCTATTGGACCAGACAAATGTTCCATTCGCTAATTGAAAACGCCCACCGCTTTCTGAGTTAAAACTACCTCTCAGTTCAAGCTGCAAATTTGAGCCATTCTCTAGATCAACCGTATTAACGGTCAGGTTTCCATAAACAAGAGTATTGACTCCCAAAGTCTTGTCATGAGTATCTTGCGTACCATCCACAATTTCAAGGTTATTATACTCTGTTATAACAGATGAAATCGTGTAAGCACTAGCCCCACCATATTCTACTGTGCCACCTGTTGAGCTAAAGAAAGTTGACCCCGAACCTGTGTTCACGTAAGTATCAAGTGCTCCAGTCTCCAGTTGTAATTCTCCAGTACCCGTTATATCACCAAGGCTATGCCCTGTTGTTGAGCTCAAATCCAAAGTACCCGCTATTTCAACAGAGGCAGCAGTATTTGTGTTATTATCCATCATCATGGTATGTCCAGAAGAAATCGTTACTGGACTACTACTGCCAGGAATCGATCCTGCTGAAGTGGTACCACCATTTGAAAAAGTCCAATTGGTAGGATCATCCCAGTCGCAGGTTACCGAACCACAATCAACACCTCCACCAGCACGCGTATAATATCTTGCAAAGATCAAATCATTATCCCCAGCGATCCATTCCAAAGTAGCATCCGAGCTAAAACTTACCGTTCCGTCAAGTGAAGCCGATGCGCCAAATACATTTCCAGCGCTACTGACATTAGCGGAGGTACCGTTTGGTTGAATCCACCCATCATCTACACCAGTTTCACTGTAAGCTGATAAATAGTCTGATTCCGTTCCCTGAACATCTGTATCATCATAGTTGAACTGTAAGTCAAAGGTAACAGCACCGGTTAAGCCTGTTACGTCCATATCAAAATGTCTATTCAATGTGGTCGCAGAACCACTTATTGTCTGATCAGTAGAGGCTCCATTAATGGATCTAAAGGATAATGTTCCTGCTCCAATATTATCGGTCGTCGCATCAACCTCAACAGGCGTATATTTATTTCCAGCGTCATCTACACCAATTGGAAATACAAAATCCCAATCGCTGTCGGTATCACCATTCTTCACCAGGTAAGGCGCTGTTCCGGAGCCATCGGTCCTAATCATTCGAGTAGCACTAAAGTCACTCTCGGAAGTACCTCCTCCGCTTCCGGTCAGTGTTGCCCCATCAGAAATAGTCAAATTACCTGAAGACAAAATAATATTGCCCTCATTTGTTAGCGCTAGTGTACCATCAATAGTTACTGCAGCATTCAATGTCAAATCAACACCCGAAGCCTTTTGTAAAGCAACATTACTAAAAGAAGTAGCATTGCCACTAATACTTTGTGCCGCTAAGGTGTTATCAAAAACAAGTGTATTATTAGAGGTGCTGTAAGCCCCGGTATTGTTAAGGTCTCCTCCTAAGAATACAGTATCGGCGACGGTGAAGGTACCAGCATTGGTCAGACCTCCGTTAATATCCACATCGATTGAGGAAGTAAGGACTCCGTTAGCCGCAATAGAAACATCACCTTCTACGACCAATGGATCGGATCCAAAAGCAATAGTTTCATCCGTTACAGTCAAATCATTCGAGACAATAATACTATCCACATTCGACCCAAAAGAAACGTTAGTTCCAGTTCCAGTTTGGTTTACAGTCAGGTTATAGAACGTCTCAGTACTCGTCCCACCATTAAAGTCAAAAGTTTGTGAGGCTGAACCGGCAAAGGTTACTGTACCAGTTCCCGGATCGAAATAGGCAGAGTTTCGAGTATCTACCGTCATGTCTCCTTGTACAGTGATATCATATACTGATGCAAGTAACTGTCCCCTATTATCTATTAATAAATCACCTGCGACAATGATATTCCCTCCAAGCTGCTTTGTGGAGAAGCTTCCTCCTGATCGAGTGATTTGCAAGTTACCATAAGTAATACCACCGCTCACAATCTGTGTTCCTTGATTATTATTATGGTTATAATCTACAGTACTGGTAGCGTCTAAATTATAGGTAGCAAAGTTAGTCGGGAATGTTTCGATGCCGTCTACTTGTAACTCTGAACTGGCAGCCAGAGTAAAGGTTCCGTCATTATCTGGGTCATTAATGGTAAAAAAGTTTAAGTCAGTTAAACTTCCGTTTAATGTGACGTCACCAGTCACCGTCAAATTAGCGCTTAGACTAATCGTACCGGAACTAGAAATAATCAGGTTATTATAGGTAGACTGTGTGGGTAACGTATATTCTCCACTACCACCGTATTCTACAGTTCCACTGTCAAGGAATGTAGACGATAGCGTACCAAATGCGGGTGTAGTCGTCGTGGCTAAATCAAACCGAAGTCCTCCTGCGCCATCTATATCATCCAAAATCTGAATATCATCAATTTGAGATATGAGTCCTCCTGTGATTTGGATAGAGGAGGCGTCTAAATCCGTTGCGGTCGTAATCGTTACCGTATCATCTTCACAAATAACCACAGGGTTAGAAGATGTAGGCTGCGAACCGGTAGTTTCAGCTCCACCACATCCTACTGTCGACCATGGTGTAGTACCAGATGCTGTATTATTCCAATCTCCATTTCTAGTAGTATAATATACCGTTACTGGACCAAAAGCAGCATTCACTCCCGCAGTAAAGTCACCACTAATGTTATCCGAACCTGGGTCGGTTACTGAAATCACCTGACCAGTCACATTACCCGTTCCTCCCTCAGTCCATGTAAAGTCTGGAGAACCAGAGTTAAAGGCATCTAAGAAATTCGTATCATCCGCTCCTTCCACTACATCAGCCACCGTTGTACCATAAGTATATGTATGGGAAGCAGTCTGAGTATTGTCAAAACCGCTTGCTGATACGGACCAATAAGCATTTAATGCGTTCTCACCATCTTCTACTAATGGGTGTTGCGATCCTACCAATACTACATTTATTTCAGCACCAGCACCGCCTCCCGCTGTTAAATCTATTTGTGAAGGCAAGTAATAATCAGTAGCATTTATAGTAGCTCCTGTCGGAAACACAAATCCGGAGGTGCTAGCATCCGGATATGTCCTGGTAATTCCATTTGCACTAATGGCTCCAGATACACGTATCATATTAGTAGCATCCGGAGTGGCCACGAATGAAATTCCCTCTGCCGACTGATTTTGGATGACTAACTTATTATCGCCGATATCTAATATTACATCATCGGCGATGACTAATTCTCCAGAAGAGCTAATGACCAGGCTATCCCCAGCCAAAGTCGCTCCGCTAGTATTTTGAATATAAAGACTGTCAAAAGTCGGAGCTCCGTTTAGCGTATTTGCCAGACTAAAAGCATTATCCAATATTACGGCATGGCCGTTCTGATCTAATGTACCTTGTGTGTAAGTCCAATCACCAGTGACCGTCAAATCTCCGGCCAACTGAACGCTCCCACTCGAGCTATTGATAGTAATATCACCAGCAGACTGTCCATTAAAGTTTATGACCTGTGGACTTGTTTGACCAGCTAATCCAGAACCTATAAACACTGTCCCTCCTTCTTCACCATCAGAAGCCACTAAAAATTCACCATCAGTTATGGTAAGAGAACCACCAACTTGTAAATCAACTGGATCTTCCCCTTGTCCAACTGACCTTTCTGCTCTAAACAGTTTAAAATCCCCTTCGTCTGTTCCTGTATCATCTATATTCAGCGTGAAGTCGTTGAGTACAACAATGTCACTAACCGTCGTTAAATCGGTATTGGCACTACCAATACTTCCATTAAAGTCTCCATCTCCAATTTCGAGATTCCAGAAAGGCGCACTAGAACAGATCCCAACATCCGCAATATTACTGACTACGTTTTGGCTAAACCCATCATATGCATCCGCTAATAGACGTACAGTACCACCGGTAACCGTATTATTGGTTACCTCTACGCCAATGTTAATTAATTGTCCATCAGAGTTAGTCGCGCGCACGACTTCGAATAATCCTCCAGTCATTGTAAATGAACTAGCCGCATTTACCAAAGAGAAATCAGCATCTGCAGCACTTTCAGTTGTAATATTTCGGAGTTCATTCGTACTCGTATTTCTAGCTATCGATACATTACCACTACTAAGCGTGAATTGCATTGCTTCAGTCCCATCTGTTCCTAATGGTCTGATGGCACCACCCACTTCCAGATTACCTCCGTCAACAATGATTACAGAAGCTGTGCCATCATATCGGATATCATTGATAGTTGATAGGTTTGTTTGATTACCTACAATCACTTCTCCGCTCGAAATTTGTAATGCACCGTTTAAGAACCAGGTAACCGCAGCAGAACTGATCATTTGAACCGTTGGAGATCCACTCGCCAAATACAATCCTGAAGTCGCAGGAATCGTTATACTTCCGTTTGAATTGACCGTAATGGTTGCCGCAGTCGCAATTTCAAGGATTCCATTTTGGAAGTCTATAGCCGTAGAACTGGATTCAGAGCCATCATCAGTAACAGAAAATGTAGTCACATCTACGGTCAGTGTATCAGATTGTGAACTACCTACATTTACAATCAATCTGTTTAAATCAACCGAACCTGCACCAGAAATACTTGCATCCTCTGATGAAGAGTTGAAAGTGACATCTACAACACTACCTCCGGTATTCATATCGAAAGTACCGGCAGATGTCAAATTACCGCCTATGGACATGGAGTGAGTCACTGATCCAGAATTGGCTACCGAAAAAGTGCCGCTGTTGGTGACGTTTCCGGCAATCGTAATAGACCGTGCGTTCGTGCCTCCAATACTTAACGAATTAGTTGCCTCTACAGTCACACTTCCGCTGATGTTGAGGTTACCATTTGCAGCATCACTAATGGCGCAAGTTGTTGTATTAGCCCCTGAAACACTAAAGTCATTGAATATAGATAAATCTGAGTCAGGCAAGGTCTTTGTCGAACTGGTAGTCGAACCCGAGACTACTAGATTGTAGTAAGATGTAGCATCAGTTGGTATAGTATAACTTCCGTCACCAGAGTATTCCACCGTACCCCCTGAAGCCCCTAGAAAGTCATTCCAGTTACCACCGTTTTCATCAGGAAACACAGGGGCTGTAGCATCTTCTGATATCAAAACCAGTCGTCCAGTGCCCGAGACAGATCCTAATGTATGCCCTGAACTAGGGTTATTAGAGGCATTTTCATCTATTGTAATAGTGCCATTTGATTGGATTGTTATTGATCCTGCGTTTTGGTTATCCGAATCGATTGTTACCGATCGGTTAATAATTACGGGAGAGTTTGTGCCCGGAGTTCTTCCGATAGAGGAAGTTCCCCCATCGGTATTTGTCCATGAGTTACTATCATCCCAATCAAGTGGCTCTGATAAATCAGACCTAAGATAAAATGTCGTAATAATGCCCGATACTTCATCTTCCTCTGCAGCCGTGATGTGCCCGTCTATAAAATCAACTCCGGTAAGGGTAATTTCATTAGTACCACTGTTCACTCCATCACTTCCCGAGGCCGTCTCATCTGAATCTGTCCATTCAGGCGAGGAGACATTATAACGAGCAGATATGTAGCTATTTTCAACACCTCGGATATCTGATTCATCATAGGTAAAGGAATGATTGGCCGTAATACCCGCAAACGAACCATCAGTAGTGAGTAACCAATAATAATTTAAGTCCAAAACCTCTGATTCATCCAATGTAAACTGGGAACCTGAGGCTACTGGAACGATAGTCAATGCCCCGAAACCGGTAGCACCTGTTAAGGTAACCGTGCCGGGAGTGTACTCCGTGTTTGTCCCAATTGGAAATATTTTTGAATCTGTTGCAGACTCATAAGTCAATGTCATTCCTTGCGCACTACTCGAACCGTCAAAAGCAACGTATGAAGAAGAACTTCCTCCTGAAAGAATAGCACCAGCATTTAATACGACCGCACCACTACCTACTTGTAGATCACCAGCAGTAAGTGCCAGCGAATCCGTTATGACAATTACCCCACTGCTAGAGGAGACATCAAAACTAGCATCATTAATTTCTAATGAGGAAAACCTTGCAGTGTCAGAAGTAGTGAATGTATGTGTTGCGCTTCCTCCCGTAATACTAATCTTACCCGAACCAGTATAACTTCCTTCTACAGCCAGATTACCCGAAACGGTATGCACAAAATTGACATCACTATCGGTCATAGTCCCCTCCTTGATAGATAAGTCCACTACGTCAATAGCACTTCCGCTGAAAGTCAATGTTTCACCATTATTCAAACTAATATCTAAGCTTTTATTACCAGCTCCGGACCACTCGGCATCACTACCAATATCCGCTCCCTTCGATAAACCGGTGTATTGAATAGCATATGGGTTTGACCCCTGAACTGTTCCAGTCATTAAACCTTCCGACCTGGAAATGGTCGAACCGCTTCCCATGGTCAAATTTGTCCCGGTAGCTAATGTCCCAGCTGTAAGCGTTAGAATACCAGAGACAGAGGCAGTCCCACCTACCGTTTTAGTTCCTGAACCAGAAACAATTAAGTTAGAAAAACCCGTACCGTCAGGAACATGTGCATTGGTAATAGTTGCCGTACCATTATAATTGACAGTACTTCCGGATGTCAATGTATATGAGCCATAGTTTACAGAAGTCCCTGGAAAATCAGCGTCTAATTCTAGAGTTCCATTCGCCCCAAGAGAAAATGACGATGCGGCTCCATCATCGTTGAGACTATTGGTGCCCATATCAAAAGTAACAGCGGT
>CAYMST010000133.1:0-809 GCA_964393115.1 uncultured Roseivirgaceae bacterium
TGTATATAATACAATTATTAAAGGGTGTTTCTTGTAAATATTGTTTCAATAAGATTTCTATCAAACCGAAAAAACAAACCTGAGACCTAAATCTTAACGATGTTCTTGCTTAAAACTTATAAAAATGATGTAAAGCTAATTAGTTAAGCCTCAACGACTCAGCTATTTTTCAACCGACTCGATTTCTGATTGATCATGTTTACTAGAAGTTAAAAAATTAGTAAAATGACCAAGAAAAATCTATTACTGTGCGCATTGTTACTTATACTGTTCGACGTAGGTATAAGTGCTAAAGAAAAAATCAATCTGAAAAACAAGAACTTTTCAGTTGAAGCTATTCAAACCCCTTACGGGGGAACTCCAACATCACTACCTGGGATCCTCCAGGCAGAGTTTTACGACGATGGAGGAGCGGGTGTAGCCTATTCGGATAACACTCCTGCAAACATCAATAACTCTACGCTTAGAGGAGATGACGTGGACCTAAAGGACGTTGGAAGTGGAAACCATATTGTGGGCAATAATGCTACCAATGAATGGCTGGAGTATACGGTGAACGTACCCAATGGTGTGTATGATTTTATGATCAACTATTCCACCGCCCAAAATGGAAAACAGTTGACTCTCCTACTCGGTGATGGTCCAAATGGGTCAAACTTTCAAACGCTTGCGGTTATCGACCTTCCATCAACAGGTGGATGGAACAGCTTTCAGAGTCTGAAAGTTACCAACCTTAACATCAGCAATGGTGGTAATAGTAAAGTCATCCGATTAGAAACTACAAATGGGTATTTTGATATCGATTGGTT
>CAYMST010000133.1:819-12715 GCA_964393115.1 uncultured Roseivirgaceae bacterium
AAAACCCCAGCCATGATAAATTTAATGAATTTAATTTTATCAAAAATAAAGGGACCAATCTCTACTTAAGAGCAACTGACCTAATATCTGGATCTAATGTAAGAGCGGCAACTCAACAAGATAATAATTGGTTTAAATGGCAACGTGTCGTGAATGGCAATCATTTCTACTTTGAAAATGTAGCCTCTGGACTTACGTTCAAGCCTCAAAATTCGAATGACGGAGCTCAACTGGTACAAACAGCCGTAAACACTGCTGATAATACCACGCAATGGTCTCTTGAGTTGAGTAACGACGGAACAACTAATTACCTAGTAAATAAAGAAAGCGGTAAATACATCCGACCTCGAAACTCCAATGAAAATACCATCATTGATCTCAGGCCAAATTCATGGAGAGGAAATTTCACTCGGTGGTCATTAGAACCCACTGTAGCTACCCCGAATATTGCCTATTCGCTATCTACAACTACTCAAGGAAATGGCTCTGTGCATCCAAACGGTGGAACATTCCAAGCCGGTGAAACCATATCTCTCACCGCAACACCAAGTACAGGGTACGAGTTTACAGGGTGGAGCGGTGATGCCACGGGAACAAGTAATCCTCTATCGCTTGTCATGGATAACAATAAGAATATCACGGCTACCTTCTCATTAAAGGAACATACTATTTCTGTGAGCACCTCTGGAAATGGTAGCGTTTCCCCATCACAGGGTACCTATGATTTCGGGACTAGCATAAGCATCTCCGCAACTCCAGCAGTAGGCTATGAGTTCGCAGGGTGGAGTGGTGATGCCACTGGAATGAGCAATCCTTTGTCTTTGACCGTAAACAATAATAAAAATATCGTCGCCAATTTTGTTCTTCAAACATTTCAACTGACCACTTCGACTACAGGTAATGGATCAATCAATCCAGTTAGTGGAACTTATGACTATGGTACGAACGTGACCCTAACGGCCATCCCAGATGCTGGCTATGCATTTGATGGATGGAGTGGTGATGCTACCGGTAGCTCCAACCCAACGACAGTAACGATGAATAGCCATAAAAATATAGTAGCTTCTTTTTCTGAAATTCCTAATCAACAAACCCGAACAATCGTTGTACGAGCGAGAGAGATCGCCAATCAAGCCGAGTTCGATCTCATCATCGGAGATGTAGTAGTAGGTAGTTCAGGACCCCTTACTTCCACTTACGCCAATTACCAATTTATCACAGCACAAACAGGAAATATTCAAGTCTACTTCTCAGATAACTTTGTACCAAACGCGAACATGCGGGTTGACTATATTTCTATTGATGGGCAAGTTATCCAAGCTGAAAGTCGCGAAATAAACACCTCGGCATGGGGAACAACATGTGGTAATAGTTCTTTTACAGAACTTATGCACTGTGAGGGATATATCGACTTTGGCTACTTGCCTCCAGTTGGTGCTCAAGTCAATAATGCGCCAACCATCAATAGTATTCCAAATCAAACTATTAATGTAAACGCTGGAATTCAAACAATCTCATTATCAGGTATCAGCGACGGTGACGGATGTTCCCAGCAAGTCAATCTTAGTGTAAGTAGCTCAAATACCAATATTATTTCGACAACTGCCTCTTATTCATCTTGTAACAGCACTGGAAGCTTAACCGTGACACCACAGGGCACGGGCACGGCAACGGTGAGCATTACAGTACAGGATAATGGTGGGGTGCTTCATGGTGGAACAGATACGTATCAGACTACGTTTACCGTAACAGTCTTAAACAACAATCCTAGCTTACCTACAAGAGGAGCGAGTGTGGATGAATCGAATATTCAAACCACCATCTACGTAAGTCCTTCTGGAAATAATAATAATAATGGGCTTTCTCCTACTGGCGCGGTAAGGAGTGTGAAAAAGGGATTAGAGTTATCTTATAATTCACTGCTTGCAGGAAATAACACAAAACTTTACATGAGCAACGGTACTTACAACTGGAGTGGTGCCGGGGTAAACTGGAACCACGGAAGTAACTCACCCGCAAAAAATGCGGTATTTGTCATGGAAGGACAGTCTAAAAGTGGGGTGGTGATCAATGGCTCACAAATGAGTGGCGAGGAGCTATTCCGAATTGAAGACAATAAACGAAACGTCGTAATGCGAAACTTCACCATAACTCAAGCGAAAAAAATCACCTTCTACTTCGGGAAGTGGGGGATCGTGACAGACCAGAGTAACTGGCTTTTAGAGGACATAGACATTCTGAACAATGCTACTTCAGGACAGAATAATCAACAGTTTGATGCCTTTATCCTTTACTACGTAAAAAGTCTAACTGTGAGACGATGTCGTTTTAATGGAAACAATCACAATGGTGCTACCATATTCTGTCAGGATGCCATTATCATAGACTCTGAGTTTAACGATAACATGAAAACGCAACGAAGAAGCTCAAATGTTGGCGGACTAGGCTTCCATGGTGATAATGTCCTTGTTAAGCAATGTGAGTTTAACAATAACGGTACTCCTGGTGGAGCACAATCTTGGGGATTCCGATCTGACTGGGTACATGAGTATGTGGATATTGAAGACTGTGAAATGAACGGCAACAGTCGTGCAGGTATTATTTTAGAAGTCACTAAGGGACCTACTACCCTTAAAAACTGTAGTTTTAACAATAATCAAAACGGGCTACAAATCGCTACCACTCTGGATGTTACCATTACTAATTGCGAAATGAAAAATAACAATGGAAACGCTATGCGCTTCACGAATAAGTATCGCGAAAGAGGTATATCAGATTATCCAGGTGCCGGTAGCTTTCAAATTCCGATTGGCGCTAACTGGGCAGCAAAAGCTAATGAAACGGTCATGACCAATAATGTGAATCTAACCGTTAAAAACTGTGTGATTGGTTCCAATAAAACTTCTGCGAACACGAACATTCTTCGTAAGAATACCGTGGGCTCTGATCAGGATGTCAACTATTACGAACAGATGCTGAAAAACGAACTTAATTTTGATTTCAATCAATACTATCATACCAATAAGACCAAGCCGTTTGACATAAGTTTTAACCAATCGACTATTGTACTCGGAAACTTTAATCAATGGAAATCGATTACAGGTGGTGATGTCAACTCAACATTTACCAACAATGATTTGTCAAATGTCTCTGTTTTTACCAATGCGAGATTGCTACCTACAGAATCTACGAAACAATCAAAATTCACAAATCAACAGATGGTTTTACAAGTGTCCCCCAATCCTTCCAATGGATCTCCAATCCTTATTTCCTTTAGTCATGTAGAGAACGGAGCGATCCAATTATTGGATATACAGGGCAAAATAATCTCTCAAAAAATGATCACCAGCACTCATAGCATTGAGATTAATGACGATTTAGTTTCAGGTATTTATCTGGTCAAGTTGATCACGAGTACTGGAATTCGTACTGAAAAACTTTTAATTAAATAAGTAAACTATATGGAACCCATAAGATAATTGTACAAAAGAGTTGGTTTGAACAGCGTATTGCTAGATTTTATATCAGCTCTTAAATGGACTTTATATTACAAGCGCTCATTAACATGAGCGCTTTATATACTTTCGAAAATTGATATGAAGCTTAAATCGACCAATACATTGTCCTATAATTCAGATAAAAGTCATTCGTTGGATACATTAAACGTTAGTAGGCTTAACCATATTGATAAAACTCAACGGTCTTATTTCTTTCCAAGTTATGCCTTACAAACTATTTTTTAATTGGAAAGAATAATTCCTAGGTGGTCACTTAGGATTAACAGGGATGAATAAATAGGTAGAAGGGTTCATATTTACTTACAATCGCATTCTAACTTCTTCATTTTTTGAAAATTACAAGAAGTATCTTGCTGATTTGTAGGCCATAGGTATTGTTTCACTTCTAGCTTTAAACCAGAAAATTCCTATAAAATCATTCAAGACAAGCTAATCTGATAAATGTATACTAAAGCTTAATGACTTCTTCTGAGGTGACGATTCACTTAAAATCTCAACGTTTTCATTCATAGACCTATTGAAAGCTCGAACATTGAGATATTCAAAATCTCTTAATTAAGAAGTATGCCATTTGTAAAATAGCTAACCAAACATTGTTCAGAATAGTGTGTCAAAACTTAATTATTATGAAAAAAAATCTATTACTAATGATCTGTGCATTCGTACTCATAAAGTCGTCTGCCCTTTCGAATGAAAGAATCAAATCAACCAACCGGTCAGTAGGATATATTCTGGCTAATCAAGCTCCTTATGGAGGAAGTGCGTTCTCCTTTCCAGGTATTTTGGAGGCCGAAAATTATGATGAAGGCGGTATCGATGTCGCATACTCCGATAATACTTCGGGAAATGCTAACAACTCGTCTCTTCGTAATGATGATGTTGATTTAAAAGATGTCGGAGCCGGAAATCATATCGTCGGTAATAATGCTACTGGTGAATGGCTCGAATACACGGTGGATATCCCAAATGGGAGTTATGATTTTACCATACGATACTCTACTGCTCAGGTTGGCAAGCAATTGACAGTAAAGCTTGGTGATGGTCCTGAAGGGACTAATTTCCAAACGCTAGCAACCATTGACTTACCCACCACCAGTGGATGGAATAATTTTGAGAGTTTTACTGTCAATGATCTAGAAGTAACCAATGGAGGGAGTAACAAAGTACTTCGATTAGAAACGACAATTGGTTTCTATGATATAGATTGGATTCAGTTTGAATCGATATCAGAAGAATACTTCTATGTTCAAAATAAAGGAACAGGACTTTATCTTAGAGCTGCAGATTTAGTCGAAGGATCTTACATTACAGCAGCTACTCTTCAAAACAGTGATTGGTTCAAGTGGCAAAGAGTAGATATTGGGAATTTCTTTTACTTAGTCAATGCTGCTTCGGGATATACATTCAGACCCCAAAATCTTAATGATGCTGCATTACTTGAACAAACAACCATAGATGCTAGTGACCATGCTACACAGTGGTCATTCGAATTATCTAATGATGGTACGACTAGTTATTTCGTAAATCGAGCATTTGGTAAACATATCAGACCAAATTCTGCAAATAACAATACACCAGTAGATCTTAGACCATCTAGCTGGAGAGGTAATTTTACGCGCTGGTCGCTGGAACCTGCTGGAGACATCACACCAGTTAGTTATACCCTATCCTCATCCATAATTGGTAGTGGCTCGGTTGATCCCTCAGAAGGAACATTCGAAGAAGGAACCTCAGTAAGCATTACGGCAACACCATCAACCGGATACAGCTTTGTGAATTGGAGTGGCGACGCTAGCGGTTCAGCTAATCCTTTAACGCTCGATATGGATGATAATAAAAATATCACCGCCAATTTCGAGATTCAAACGTTCACGTTGAATACTCAAGTGAATGGCAATGGAAGTATCTATCCTAACGGTGGTACGTACGATTATAACAGTAATGTGTTATTAGAAGCAATACCTGAAGATGGATACCAATTCGATGGCTGGAGCGGTGACGTCTCAGGTACAAATCCGTTTGTCACGGTAAACATGGTGGAGAACATGACTGCTATTGCCAACTTTTCAGAAATTCCAGCGCAATACACTATTGTTGTTCGAGCAAGAGAGATTTCAAATCAGGCCGAGTTTGATTTGTTAGTCGGTGGAACCGTAGTCGGAAGTTCGGGACCATTAACATCGACCTATGCTAACTACGAATTTACGACTTCACTAACAGGCAACATTCAAGTATATTTTTCGGATAGCTTCGTTCCCAATGCTGATATGCGCGTGGATTACATATCTGTAGATGGACAAATCATTCAATCTGAGAGTAGGGAAATCAATACCTCTGCATGGGGAACCGCCTGTGGAAACAATTCCTTTACGGAACTGATGCACTGTGAAGGGCATATAGATTACGGAATTTTAGGAATACAAAATAATGCTCCAACAGTGGGGGCCATATCAAGCCAAACCATTAGTCTAAGCGATGGTCCGCAAAACATATCATTATCTGGAATTAGTGATGGAGATGGTTGCACTCAAATAGTAAGTGTCAGCTCAAGCACTTCGAATAGCAATGTAGCTACATCTAGCGTAAATTATTCCTCTTGTAATAATAGTGGTACATTGACTCTTACTCCTCAAGGTGCCGGAACGACTATCATTACGGTCATAGTATCTGATAACGGTGGTACCCTTGATGGAGGTATAGATACATATCAAACTTCATTTTCAGTAACAATCGAAGATAACGGACCAGTTTTAGCACCTAGAGGGGCGAACGTAGATGAATCAACTATTCAAACCACAATATACGTCAGCCCTTCGGGAAATAACAATAACAACGGACTTTCCCCTACAAATGCTTTAAGAACTGTTAAAAGAGGGTTACAAGTCGCGCATACCTATCTTTTGTTGGGAAATAATACCAAACTAAGCATCGCTAATGGTAACTATTCCTGGTCAGGTGGTTCCGTAAACTGGAACCACGGAAGTAATTCCCCAGCAAGAGACGCTGTATTTATCATGGAAGGGCAGTCTAAAAGTGGTGTCGTCATCAATGGTTCGGGAATGACCGGAACAGAGATGTTCCGTAATGAAGACTACAAACGGAACGTGGTTATGCGAAACTTTACCATTACGCAAGCCAAAAGAACCACTTTCTTCATAGGTGCATGGCCAGTAGTATCAGATCATAGTAACTGGCTGATAGAGGATATTGATATACTTAGCAATGCTACAGCAGCGGGTAATAATCAGCGAGTAGATGCTTTCATCTTGTATTACGTTCAAAACTTGACCGTGAGAAGATGTCGATTCAATGGCAACAACCATAATGGAGCCACTATATTCTGTCGAGACGCTCTCATCCTCGATTCTGAGTTTAACGATAACATGAAAACACAGCGTAACAGCTCTAATGTGGGAGGCCTTGGTTTTCATGGAGATAACGTACTGGTAAAAGGATGCGAATTCAATGATAACGGAACGTTAGGTGGTATTAAAGCGTGGGGATTCCGATCTGACTGGGTACATGAGTACGTCGATATTGAAGACTGCGAAATGAATGGAAACAGTAGAGCGGGTATCATTTTAGAAACAGCAAAAGGACCGTCGACTATCAAAAACTGTACGTTCATGGGCAATATACAAGGGCTACAAATAGCTACCACAAGTGATATTACTGTTACAAACTGTGACATTAAAAATAATACGCGTGCCGCAATACGTTTTACCAATAAATACCGTGAAAGAGACGTGTCTGACTATCCTGGTGCTGGTAGTTTCCAAATCCCGATTGGAGCCGGTTGGAATGATGTGGCCTACCAAACCATCATGGCCAATAACCTCAACTTTACCGTGAAAAACTGTGTGATAGGTACTAACTACAATCATGTTCACAACATTATTTACAGAAAAAATACGGTGGATTCTGATCAGGATGTGAACTATTACGAGCAAATGGTGAAAAACGAATTAAACTTTGATAACAACCAGTATTACCATCTCTATTCAAATAATGTGTTTGATATTGACTTAAGTCAAGGTAGCAATACTTTTGGTAATTTTAACCAGTGGAAAGCTTTAACAGGTGCTGACGCCAATTCTACGTTCACTTCTAGTGATTTGACTAATGTATCAGCATTTACCAATGCTAGATTTGATGGAAATGATCAAAAGGTTATTTCTTCGGATAACGCCTTCAATTGGAGTGTTTATCCAAACCCTTCTAGCGGCCAAAAGGTACTTGTTCGGATGAATGATGTTACTAAAGGATTGGTACAAATCTTGGATGTTCAAGGGAAAATAGTATTCCAAAAAGGAATAGATTCTAAAAATCTAATTTCCATTGATCAGTCTTTAAATACAGGTATTTACTTGGTTAAGCTGATCACCAAATTAGGAACTAGCTCGCAGAAGCTAATGATTACGAAATAGTGTATTTTAATTGTGACAGGCGCTAGTTTCCTAGCGTCTGTTATAAGTAATATTAACTCACATATCAAAGGAACAGCAAATAACTCCCATTAAAAATATGCTATCTATACTTCTCTACGTTGTTGATAGATGCTAAATTATTAAAGGCTATTTAGAAGCTGATACTCAAATCAGGTAATGCGTCGTTCAAACTAACTCTTTTGTGTGATTATCTTATGAATTCCACATAACTCATCAATCCACCTCTTGATTATAAATCATTCGCACGGCATCTCTCATTCTTTATTTGAGTCATGAAATCGTCTTGAACACATTCGGCATCAAATATGGTTCTAATAGATAATCCTCGAGCTCTTAAGTGCTCCACCATTGGCTTATACCAAAAGTATGAATGAAACCTCTTGTTCATGCATAGCTTTGATATTCCCTCTTCATACGGAATGGTGCTTTCTCCCGCTATATAATCACAATATCCTTCATTTTTTTCCAAATGTTACTTCACAAAGGCTTTGGTTTAAAGAGATGCAACGGTAGACTATAGTTGAATTTTTATAATTTCATTTGGCGAATTTATTTCATAAGAGTAGTTATGACGATCAAAAGTTGCTTGAAATATAGTATCCGTCATGTTGTGAACTACATGAGACACATAAAATAGTTGACAGTAGTGGCAGAATATTGGTTCTGGTCTGGGAACTTCCTGAAAAAATGCTTGAAATGACTCAGTGGTATTGGGACCAAGTTGAATTGGAATTCTATATTCTTCACCAAAATATATTCCTACGAAATTATTTTCTCGATCTACGAAAACTGGATTAAACTGGGGATGAAAATTACTATTGATACTATTCATGATCTCTTCATCGATAGCAATTAGTTCGTTTAACGAATCCAAAAATTGTAACTTTAGTTTCAAGCCCGGTTTTCGTGCTGACTCAGGAGGACATCCAGGGCTCGGTCCACAGTCATCCTCTTGCTCACTGTTCGAACAAGATGTTACAAGTAGTACCACAAGAATTGCCAATAGTTTGTTCATATCTTAGGACTTAGGGTATTTGAGGCTTACAAGCTTTTGCCTGGTAGTTTATTCCAGCTTTTTCTTCATTGTCAACGATGCTATATCAGTTTTGACGAATCATTTTCATAGAAAACCATCCTAAGACTATAATAATCAAAGCCATAATGGCCCAGAGCCAAGTCTCGTTTTCAAAAAGTGGCGTTTCCTTCGGCGCCTCATTTTTTACTATTAACTGCTCATCGCCTAAATCCAATTTGTTCATTTTTTCAGGAATAAGATCCATGAAATGGGCGATATCATATCGCGCCCTAGTAGGCCTTTTGGTTCCATACGCGAGAAAATAAGTAGCCGATTGTTCTGCGAACCGAGCGATTAGTTCATGCACATAACCTTGTACCAGAATCGAATCAATACTCAAGGGCATGTTGTCGTTGTTATCAATCAATATTCTTAGCTTTCGAGCGGTGGCACTAGGAAAGGTAAACTTACTTTTATCGAGTGAATTCAAAATACCTCGAGCCAAAGTCCTGTGGCTATACCTCCACCCTTTTTCTGTTTGGGCACTATCCGATACATACTGGATAGTTACAGGCCGGTAATAATCGAAGCTGTTGGAAACACCTATTTTCAACTGACTTATTCTTACGGGCATAGCTAAATCAACGTCAATCTCCGTTCGCCTTATCGACTTCCGATCTTTAATCTCTACTCTACCGATATCATATGTTCTCAGCTTGCCAGGCTTTTTTTGGTGCTTAGCAATACTTACCGTCTTTAACCTTGGCTTTTTATCACTGTTCAGGCGAAGTCGGAAAAACCGATACCTTGCATGAGGAAAACGTAATGTGGTAAACTGAAAATCAATATCATTTTTCTTGATAGACAGTATCCGATAGTTCTCCAACACCGTAAACCATTCATTTTGATCTTGACTTCCTTCCAGCATAATTCGCCAATCGAAGTTCATCTGTAGGAAGTTTAATTGGATTTCATCAATTGATTCTTCTTCATCGACTTCGAAGGTGAAGTAATAGCCCTTAGCGTTATGTGAGGTATTTATGGTATTAAACATCACATCTTTCTTGGGCTGTTCAACCTTGCTACCCTTCAAGATGTAAGGTACTTCTATGGTATCCTGCTGATCCGTCACGCCATAAATTCTAATATCGGCAAGTCCCTGTGAGATATGACCAAAAAGCTCATTAGGCAAAATAATCTTGTGCCACTGATCATTAATCTCACTCAACTGTCGCTTAAACTGATACTGATCCATTTGCCCAAAAGCCCATGAAACAGTAAATACTAACAACGAACAGACTAGTTTCTTAATCATTTGCTTCATCGGAGATGATGTGTTTGTATTTGTTGTACAAGAATGAGATAATCAGTAGTAATACGCCCAAGGATACGAAAACAATGGTCTTGGCGATTGTATTCAGATGCGATATATCGTAGGAAAAGAGCTTAATCAACGTCAGGGCAAACAAGGCAATAGCGCCTATTCGAAGATGTTTTTTCTTTTTCCAAATCCCCAAACCTATTAGTAATAGAGCATATACCCCCCAGAGAATACTAAGTCCTAACTTGTAGGATTGCTTTGAATCGCCAATATCCATCCAGTGAATTAACTCGCTACTGGCCAACCATAAAATGGAAATGTATAGTACTATGTTAAATAGGAGTTTGAAGTCTTTTTTCAAAAATTCCTGCTGCACATAATTATAGAAGGCGACTAGCATAACCCCAAAAAAGGACAGAGAAACATACCGAATCCCGATATGCATAAGGCCAATTTCATAGTATTCTGATCGACGTTGTTCCAAGTAACTTTCCCGAAGTTCACTCAACTCGAAAAGTCCTTGACTTAGAAAAACCAGAGCAGTCAGCAGCATCAAACCGATATTAACCCAACCTAGCTGTCGGTGTTTTAGCTTCTTGATATTAATCATAGCTACTAGTGCTAGAAAAAGTAAAGAGTAACTTAAGATCCAAAGCGTCTTGAACTTCTTCAAGTCGTAATTCTGGACGGAATATGGAAAGTCCTCTGTATCTAGGGAGATGCTGGAATCCATGTAAAGTTGATTCCAGTAGTTGGCGATTTCCAAACGAAAGGCCATATACAGCGCAGAAAGCAAAATGGCCGGGACCAAATAAGCCACTATACCCGATAGCCGCCACCTGAATATTTCTGGAGAAGCATTACGCTTATTAAGATTTATGAGGTTGATGAAACCAAATGCGACCACAAATAAAATTGAGGTTAAAAAATGGATATTAATCAATGGTGTTATCTCTGGTCTATAACTCAAATAGCTTTCTGACCAGTCCTGTAAAAGGCTAGCAAAAGCCAATATCATCAACGGATAGGACAGCTTTTCGAAGAAAAAAGCTTGCTTGGTTCTTCCAATCCAAAACAGCAAAGTCGCCTCTCCTGCCCAAAATAAAGTTACCCAGTTTCCATCCAGCTGAACCGGAAAAGCCATGGTAAGAAAAATCAATACAAGTCCTGAAACCAGGAAAAACACATTTCTATTAGCCAGTTGGCGCTTGTGGATCACAAGACTTACCCCAAAATGAACCACCGCATTGACCAGGGTAAACACCCCCAATAACTGCTTTCCAATGGTATGGGAGTCAAGAATGAAGTAACCGATACCATAAAAGATAAATGCGTTAGCCATTACGAGAATAACATCCCCAACCTCAAACTTTTCATTTTGCAACAGCTTATAGGCCAGAAAAGTCATGTAAAACGTAATAAAAAAGATGGATAGGAATATCAAGGCTAGTCCAAAAAGATCATCACGATTATAGTCAAGTACAAACCAAGCATTATAAATGAGCCAGGTCAATCCAAAAGCCGCATAATAAAGGGACTTCCAGTATTTTCGAAAGGCAATCACCAAAATTCCTATATTGATAATAGCCATATA
>CAYMST010000134.1:0-12697 GCA_964393115.1 uncultured Roseivirgaceae bacterium
CCAAAGAAGTTTGTATTTACCACGACTCCATCAATTAGCCAGCTGCCATGATCTGGATCGCGGATAGCTGGATCAAGGGAAGTAGGAAATTTTCCGAAACCGAGTGCGCTCGACGATGACGCATTTACAACAAAAACATTTAAATAATCCGATGTCGGCCATGAGGCCAAGGCGGCAAGCTCTCTAAAGATTGATTTGGCGGTGCTGCTATTCAGTTCATATAATGGTTGGCTCCCATTAACGCGGTGAATACCACTTGTAGGGCGTCCGTGAGGATCTAATGAGGCCATGACAAATTCGATGCCTGCATCAGCGGCTACGTTTTTAAACATAGGCCTTGTTTCACTCGCATTGGCGTTCGATCTTCTAAAGTCTTCATTGATAGTTTCCAGTTGATCATAAATGCGGAAATCTGAAATATTCCCTCCAGCACCTATGGGCTCTCCAAAATGAATGATATGGAATACAACTGGGATTCTAAGGATTTTGTCGTTTTGAAGTCTTCCTTGGCTCAGTTTTAGTTTATGCTCGATGATCTTACCGTTGAGCCAGTGCTCAAATTGATGATGTCTATGTTCCGTAGAATCTGGATTTTCGGATTCATCAAATTCGTTTATACAGAATTTATGAGATTGAGAGTAAGTGGTATATGATAGGAATAGTGCAAAGCAATAGTATAACAGCTTTTTCATAAATAAGCGTAACAAATTAGGATTAGTATGCCTAAACAACGTGAGCGCGCGTCAATTCATATACTATATGTTTTTTTAAATAAAGTGTGTAGTTGTAAGAGTGAAGGCTAATAAGTATTAAACTGGTCTTGTAGATTTTTAAACACTGTTAATTAAACACTGTTAATGCTTTTCTTTAGCGTTTTTTGAACACTAGGTTAATGATAAAGAGGATCACAATGGCTCCAAGAGCACTAGTGAGAATGCTTCCAATTATTCCTGCTCCAAAGCTGATACCCAAAAGTCCTAGCAGCCAGTAACCTACAAAACCACCAAGAATACCGACGATAATATTACCAACTAACCCTAGGCCACTCCCTTTGAAAATGAGTCCACCAAGCCATCCGGCTACAGCTCCTACTAGATAGAGTAATGATGATTCCCATGTTTGATAATTTGTTAAATGAATTTTTATAGATCGTCTAGGTGAATTAAACAAACTGAGTTGATTGATTCACAATTTATTAATAGCCAAGATCTACAATTCACCTGTTACTTCATAAATAGATAGGTCTAGTTCCTAAAAAAATAGTTGGGCTAATGCAATTCGTCGGTCAAAGACCTGCTTTTCTGCAGTCTAAAAGCAGCGAAAGTAAACAATGATTTAATGCTCTCAAAGTTCTTGTTATGCAGCATAATGTATTGTAAGAATTTGGTTTTCAGTATGTAATGTTTCGTTTGAGAGGTTTGCGATATGGTCATCTTAACCTGTAGTTAACCCCAGCGATCATTCTTTCACCAAGGGTTAATAAAACGGTGATGTCCACCTTCCATTTAAAGCGATACCAAATAGTCAATTTCACATTTCCATTTGTAATGGAGTAAAGGAAACAATCATTTCACAAAACCTAGTTAATTTATGTATCGATTCTTTACGAAAGTTGGGTTGGTATTCACCTCTGTGTGTTTACTGATCTCTTCACTTTATGCTCAAAGACCAGAGGGAATAGCTGACCTCGAATTGTTGGGCACATACAGTACTGGTCAGTTTGATGAAAGTGCTGCTGAAATTCCGGCCTATCATGCTGCTAAGCAAAGGTTATATGTCGTAAATGCTCAGTCTGGAAAGGTTGATGTAATAAGCATCTCAAATTTAGAAAACCCAGAATTAGAGTTCTCTATGGATATAGCTGATCTCACCGACGGGGGGCTGCCTAATAGTGTTGCGATCCATGAAAACAAGCTAGCCGTTGCTGTAGAGGCGTCTAACCAACAAGATAGTGGAATGGTGCTTTTACAAGACTTACCAGTAGGTGACGGACCGAGCAATAGTGCTGTTTATACCTTCAAAGTAGGGGTGTTGCCAGATATGGTTACTTTTTCTAATGATGGTAAATTGATCATTACAGCTAATGAAGGACAGCCAAGTGATGATTATTCAGTAGATCCAGAAGGTTCAATTAGCATCATTGACATTTCAAATGGTAGCGAAAATGCGGTGGTTACTACGCTAGACTTTAATGCTTGGGATAACCAAAAAGAGAGCTTGATGAACAAAGGAGTTCGTATTTTTGGACCTGGAGCATCTGTTTCTCAAGACTTAGAGCCAGAGTATGTTGCGGTTTCACCGGACAACTCTACTGCTTTTGTTACCCTTCAGGAAAACAACGCTTTCGCAGTTGTTGACTTGGCTTCTAAATCAATCAAAGATATCATTCCTTTAGGGTATAAAAACTGGAATAGAGGAACTCCTAAGACTACCGAATATATCTTGAACGAAGAGGTAGATAACTGGCCATCGTTAGGAACACCTATCTATGAAGGGTTTGGAAATACCGGCACCGTTATGCTTGGAGGCTTCTCAGGGATGTACTTTGATCATACTTTATCAACTGATGAAGAGTATGTGTTTTTTGCAATTCCAGACCGTGGTCCTAACGAAGGACATGTAGGTAAGATCGGAACAGCCGCAAACGTCAGACCATTTAAGTTACCCGATTATCAAGGTAGGATCGTTAAGTTTTCTTTGAATATCAAGACTGGCACTGTTTCTCTCGATTCAGCTGATCAAATATTCTTAACCGCTAAGGATGGAACAACCGCTATTTCTGGAAAAGGTAATATTCCAGGGCATGATGAAGTGCCTGTTACGGTTACCGATGGTACTGTATATAAGGATAGTACATACTTAAGAGTTTTTGAAGATAACAACAATGTCTATGGCGCAGATTCTGTATTCTTCGATGCGCTTACATACGATCGCTACGGTGGTGACTTTGAAGGAGTGCTAAAGGATAAATCAGGCAACTTCTGGATGTGTGATGAACACCGCCCTGCTATCTACAAGTTTGACGAGGGAGGTAAGCTAATCGAACGATACGTGCCTCAAGGAACTTCTCTATTGGGTGATTCAGCATTGGTGGTTAATTCATTTGGTGCGACAGCTCGCGATGCAGGTTTCTTTGGTGCTGAAATATTACCAGAGGTATATCAGAAAAGAAGAGGAAATAGAGGGTTTGAAGCAATTGCTTATGATTCGGCAAGCAATATCATTTATGCTTTTATACAAACTCCAATGGACAATCCTTCGAGCGCCATTCGACACTCGGATGTCATCAGGATTTTAGGTGTATCGGCGACGGATGGTACACCTGTTTCAGAGTATGTATACTTATTAGAAAGAAATGCTGCTTCTGGACACGCCCTAAACCGAGTAGATAAAATCGGAGATGCGGTTTATACAGGAAACGGTAATTTCTTGGTGTTGGAAAGAGATTCTAGTGATCCTAATAAAGACAGAAGAGGTAAGAAATTTGTATTTGAGATCAACATCTCTAACGCCACTAACATTTTGAGCTTAACTATCTCCTCTGAAATGACAGAGAATACGCTGGAGCAAATGACTCCAAAGATGTTGGCTGAAGCGGGTATTAAACCCGTCAGAAAAAGAAAGGTAGTAAACCTTCCATCAGTAGGGTATACAGGATCTGATAAGCCAGAAGGAATTGCTTTATTGCCAAATGGTTCTATTGCCGTCCTTAACGATAATGATTTTGGTTTAGCAGGTGCTGGAGTTACCGATAAAGAGTCTTTGGGCATCATCTCTTTTGAAGAGGGGAATATGATCGATGTTTCCAACAGGGATGATTCTATAAAGTTTAGAAGATGGCCAATATTGGGCATGTATCAGCCAGATGCGATTGCTTCTATGATGGCTGATGGTCAAACGTACTATTTAACGGCAAATGAAGGAGATGCTAGAGACTATGATACGTTTACGGAGGAGTTTAGAATCAAAGATATTGGAGACGACCTAGCTGGTTACTCGATTTCTGAATCTATTGTAAAAGCTGCCGGTTTCGAATCAGCTTCCGATCTTCAAGAAGATGAAAACTTGGGAAGGCTAAGGTTCTCATCCGTAATGGGAAGAGATACCGCCAACAAAGTTTATGACCAGTTATTTTCCTACGGAGCTAGATCGTTCTCCGTATGGGATGAGTTTGGAAACCTAATCTGGGATAGTGGTGATCAATTAGAAAAAATCACAGCAGATGTCCTAGGAAAGACTGGTTTCAACGCTACTAATGACGAGTCAGGTTTTGACGCTAGAAGTGATGACAAAGGACCAGAGCCAGAAGCGGTAACTATCGCGAAACTAAATGGGCGTCAGTATGCGCTAATAGGTCTTGAAAGAGTAGGGGGAATCATAGTTTATGATGTTACTAAACCATGGATGCCGGAGTATGTGACCTACATCAATAACAGAAACTTTGACATCGAGTTCGATCCAGATAACATTGATCAGGATAAGTTAGCAATGGTGGGTGATCTTGGTCCCGAAGGGATCTTGTTTATTGAAGGTAAGTATAGTCCAAATGGTAAGCCAGTGATCGTTGCGGCCAATGAGGTAAGTGGTACGACTTCTATCTTGGGTATCAATACTAATTTGGATAAAGAATATGGTCCAGCAGCTCTAAATATCGAGTTTGAGGGATCTTATGATTCAGGTTCAGGAGAAGGAGCTGCTGAAATCTCGGCATACGATCCTGCGTCATATAAGTTATTTACACTCAATGCTGAGGATAGTAAAATTGATATCATCGATATCAAAGATCCTTCTAAGCCTGTAAAAGTGGACGATATAGATATTTCCAACTTAGGTGGGGGAGTAAACTCCATAGCGCTTAAGAATGGTATGGTGGCTTTGGCCATTGAAGCGGACAATGCACAAGAAAACGGAGTTGTTGGCTTATTCAATACGGATGGTGACTCTTTGGCCACCTATGATGCGGGAGCACTGCCCGACATGGTGACGTTTACACCAAACGGAAAGTATATCTTGGTGGCTAACGAAGGAGAGCCAAGTGATGACTATAAAACGGATCCAGAAGGAAGTGTAACGATTATTAATATTTCTGAGGGAGTAACCGAGGGAACAGTTACCACAGCTTCATTTACTAGTTTCAATGATCAAAAAGATCAATTAATAGCCAGTGGAGTAAGAATATTTGGGCCAGGTGCTTCTGTCGCGGAAGACTTAGAGCCGGAGTACATCACCACTACCAATGATTCCATTGCCTATGTCATCTTACAAGAAAACAACGCCTTGGGTATTCTTGATATTAAGACATCGACTATCAAGGAGGTAGTTGCGCTTGGATTCAAGGATTGGTCAGACTTGAAAATTGATGCTAGTAATCGCGATGGGGGTATCAACCTTAAGACATACGATAATTTATATGGTATCTATCAGCCAGATGGGGCTACCTCATATGACATCAATGGCAAGACTTATGTGTTCACCGCAAACGAGGGTGATGCAAGAGAATACTTGGTAGAAAATGGTCATGAAGACGAGGCTGCCTGTTTAGCTGACGGCGGTGTTGCTTTCGATATCGACGATGATGATAAGCTTTGTTTCTTTTACATCAATGAAGCTAGAATCAAAGATTTGAATTTAGATGCTGCGGTTTTTCCAAATGCCGCTGAGCTTCAGGAAGATGATATGCTAGGAAGGCTAAAAGTGGATACTTCGTTAGGTAAAAATGCCAATGGAGAGTTCGAAAAATTATACGCCTTTGGAGGTCGATCATTCTCGATCTGGAATGGTGAAAATGGTTCGTTGGTTTGGGACAGTAAGGATGACTTTGAAAGAATATCGTCGGTTAGAGCCAGAGAAATCTTCAATGCTAACGATGGTGGTGATCCAAACGAGTTTGACGATAGAAGTGATGATAAAGGGGCTGAGCCGGAAAACGTAGTCGTTGGTAAGGTAGCAGGTAAAGTCTATGCATTTGTTGGTCTAGAAAGACAAGGCGGATTCATGGTCTATGACGTCACTAACCCTGAAGCTCCGAAGTTCGATCAGTACATCAGACAAGAGCAAGGCGATGCGAGTCCTGAAGGAATGATCTTCATCCCAGCCGATCAAAGCCCAACATTCAATTCGTTGGTGGTGCTATCCAATGAAGTGAGCGGTACAGTGTCCATATACTCTATTGGAGAAGCCGGTAAAAGAGATGACTTTAAACTTCAGTTATTACACTATGCGGATGCTGATGGCAATGAAGAAACAGCTTTAGAATCAGTAGATGAGTTTTCTGCACTAGTAAACGAATTTAAGAAGGATGACTTCAACGCAAAGAATACATTGTTAGTGACGTCTGGTGATATCACTATACCTGGTCCAAGATACTTTGCTGCTGAACAAAATCAGATTCGTAATATCACAGGAAGTAATGAGCCGGGTCATGCTGATATAGCCATTGCGAATGCGCTAGGCGTAGACGCAAGTGCTATCGGTAACCACGAATTAGATATGGGACCAGGTGAATTTTTTGACGCCGCATTTGGTGTGGAGTCTAGAAATGACATCACATTCCCAGGATCACAGTTCCCTTGGTTAGCGACTAATATTGATTTCTCATCAGATGGTGACTTCGAAAATATCATCGCTGAAGACGGATTGCTAGTAGACAGTATTAAAAATATGGTGGCCAAGTATACCATTAAGGTATTTGGTAAAGACTCAGTGGGTATTATCGGTGCTTCTGGTCCTACCTTCCCGAGAATCACCACTACGGGCAGCTTGGTTTTCGTTCCGGGTGTTGAGTTTACCATTGACGAGTTAGCAGCTGAAATTCAGCCTTCGATTGACGCTCTAAAGGCAAAAGGTGTGAACAAGGTGATTTTACTCTCTCACATGCAGCAGATTTCTATCGAGAAGATGCTGGCCAATAAACTTGATGGAGTAGATATTATCGTAGCTGGTGGTTCGAACGCAAGAATGGGGGATGATAATGATGTTCTTTACACAGGTGATGAGTCATTTGATGAGGAATATCCTTTCATTACGAATTCTGACAAGGGTGAGCCGGTAGCAGTAGTTAACGTAGATGGTGATTATAAATACTTAGGTAGGCTAGTGGTGAAATTCAACTCAGCAGGTAGAATTATTCCATCTTCCATAGATCCAGCAGTAAGTGGTGCTTATGCAACATCAGCTGCTAAGGATAAGATGCCAATTGCTAAAGTAGTTGAGATAAGAGACTCTTTGAGAAGTGTTATCAATGCGCAATTCAGTAATGTGATTGGTTACAGTAGCGTATATCTTGATGGTAGAAGAAGTCAGGTGAGGACAGAAGAAACCAACTTAGGTAACTTGACCGCTGATGCCAATCTTTGGTATGCTAACCAATTAAACCCCACTGGCGATGATGCTGTTTCAGTGTCTATCAAAAATGGTGGTGGTATCAGAACGGATATCGGTAGAGTGATCGTTCCGCCAGGATCAAACGACCCAAGTGAAATTCAGTTCTTAGCGCCTGCTGACAACAAAGTTTCTGAAGGAAACTTAAAAGCTGTATTGAGATTCGATAATGGATTGGTGAGGTTGACCGTTACGGCTGCCGAGTTGAAAGACATCTTAGAACATGCTGTTGCGGCAACAGCTGAAGGCGCTACTCCTGGACAATTCCCTCAAGTTGCTGGAATGAAGTTTACTTATAACATGAACCAACCGGCGAGAACAGAAACCGGAAACGGTAAGCGAATTATCGATCTGACCATTACGGGTCCGAACGGTGATGGTAATGATGTGGTAGTTGAGAATGGCTTGATGAAAGGTGATGCTTCCAGAAAGTATAATTTGGTCACCTTGAATTTCTTGGCAAACGGTGGGGATAGTTATCCGTTTGCAGATTTAGACTCTGCTGCGGCGAATCGAATGAACTACTATACAGGAACTGGATTTGGTGACCCTTTTGATTACCAAGATGCAAACGTAACTGCAGATCCTGCGAAGAGCTCTTCATTTAGCTATACTGGTGGTGAGCAAGACGCACTTGCGGAATATATGTCTGAACTTTATCCGGAAACAACACCATTTAATACAGCTGAAACAGCCATGGATGAAGATACTAGAATCGCAAGAACTAGTGATGTTCCAGACGTATTGGTTTCGAGTATTTCCATTGAAGGTGCTAACAATATTACCACAGATGGTGGTACGACCACTGTTAGCGTGACCGTTGGACCGGATAACGCAACAAACAAGTCTGTGACATGGACTTTTGATGCTGGAACTACAGGTGCTACATGGAATGAATCGACTCTTACTATCACGGCTTCAGGTACAAATAGTGGCAATGGTCAGGTAACCCTAACTGCTACAGCAGCAGATGGGTCTGGTGTTTCAGCCAACGCAACGATTACGATTTCTGGTCAGGTCGAGGTTATTTCAAGTGTGATTGAGCAGCGATTTGTGATATATCCAAATCCTTCGCTTGGTAAGTTTATCGTTTCATCTCCAGTGAGTGGAGTCATTTACAATAGCTTGGGAATGAAGATTGAGGAGATTGGAGAATCAACGAGAATTGACCTCTCCAGAAAATCTGTTGGTGTTTACCTGTTAAAAACAACAGAAGGGAAGACGTATAAACTGATTGTAGAGTAATTTCTATATTATTATTCATAAGCTCTGAAAAGGCTGGCTCGAGGGTGACTTCGGGTTCAGCCTTTTTTTATTTAAAGTCTATTTAAGAGCTGACATCAAATCCAGTTATATGCTGTTCAAATCAACTCTTCCGTGTAATCATCTTAAAAAGATCAAAAAACCTTGATAAGACCTTGAACTGCGGAAACACTTGATACTAAGTTCTAGTGTTGACGAATGGGTTATTTCAGGTATTCATTAAAGAGCTCCTGGTTTGAAATCGAAAGGTATTTCCATACTCATATTCTCGATATGGGAAAGGACATGAGCTAAAATTAGTGACCTAGTATTTTTTTAAGTCAAATCATTATTTCGATATGAAATTCAACTTTACTTACTGTTTTTACTTTCTGTTCTTCCTTGGATTTGAGTCGATGGCACAAATTCCTGTACCCTACACTGAAGAGTTTAATTATGATGAATCTGCCTATTCTGTATTTAAGGATCGGTTGTATGATTTTAGATTTCGCAAGCAAGTATGGACTGATGCAAATGCAGATACATGTACGCGGTATGGTACTGAAGAATGTAGAAACTATGACTATGAGAAAGATATAGAAGAACATTTTAATAGGTTATCGTGGGCGAATATGGGTAAAGAAGATGGTCAAAGTCTTCAGATTACCGTAAAAGGAGGGGATCATCCGCATCATGCACACGCACCCAGAACACGGGCTGAAGTAGCCATTTATCCCGGGCATAATGAAGGGGAGGAGTACTATTATTCATGGAGCTTTATGATTCCTGATAATGATGAGTTCGTTGATGACCATAAAAGTTCAGGGTATCATTACATTGCGCAATGGCACGAACAAGACTATATTTCTCCAGACCCAGGTTTCTTTGGGAGTCAGGATGGATGCGCATCTAGAGAGTCCAAAGGACCAAGAATTGAAGTGCCCTTCTTCTTACGTTATAACCACCGTGATGACTTAACTCAAGAACCAACTATTACTTTTCTTTATCAAAGAACCCAAATTGAGGATTATAGTGAACTTCCTGAAGGATATAAAAGATATACAAACTCTGATGAAATAACGGAGGTATGTAATAACAGGACGAGGATAGAGGTTCCTATAAAAAAAGGAGAATGGACGGATATTACATTGCGTATTAAGTGGTCATCGGAAAAACTAGCTAATTACAGTAATACGGGATTTATGGAAATCTGGGTAAATGGAGAGCATATCAAAAACCCAGAAGCAAGCAATAATAGTATTGATCAATATAAGATTTTTGGCCCTAACCTTTATAAGGTTGATGGAAGTCCACTCCCTAACTTCTTTAAAGTTGGCCACTATCGAGAAAACCATGATTTGATACATACACTATATGTGGACAACTTTAGAATTACGAACGATCTGGATAATCTCTCGTCTTCTTCGCACTTGGTAAGCGCTCAATGTGGACAAAAGTTATATGACAAGAATAATCTCGTACTTCGAGGCCATGAAATACCTAACGCTCCTGGTTATAAATTTAAGATCAGAAACAGCGAGACTAATGCGGTCCACTATTCAAATAATAATCTGCCAACCCCTGAATTTGATATCAGCACTAAATCCTGGTTAAGCTATGATCAAGAATATAAGGTAGAGATAAGAGCAATGAATGCGGGGTATGGTGAAGCTTGTTATATTACCGTTCCAAGTGCAACAAGAGTTAAGGAAAGCTATTGTAAACAACTTGATGATGATCACGATTTAGTGCTTAAGGGGTATCCTTTACCCAATGATCCTGGCTACAAATTTAAAGTTACAGACCTTGTAACAGGTGGTGTTAAGTATTCTAACAATAATTTACAATCACCTGAATTTGACCTGAAGAGTTTATCATCGCTTAAATTCAATCAGGAATATGAAGTGAAAATTCGTGCTATGAATGCGGATTATGGTGAGAGCTGTATTGTTACCACCCCTAAGAAAACTAGAGCCTACGAAGATCAGTGTAAACAACTACCGAGTAGTCATAGTAAAGTTATTAAAGGCTATCCAGTACCTGGTGATCTTGGGTATCTATTTAAGTTTACGAATACGGTCACGGGCCAGAAAAAATGGTCAGCTCCTAACTTAACTAAACCTGAGTATGATCTGAATAACAGGTCATGGTTAAGATATAATGAGGAATATAAAGTCGAGGTTCGCACCATGGACAAGGATTACGGTAAACCTTGTTATATAACTTTCACTGCCCCTTCAGGACGATTTGTTCCAGGTCAGAAGCCATTGAAATCAGATCGATTGAGCGTTATGCCAAATCCGTCACTAGGTAAATTCAAATTGTCTTCTCCAGTGAGTGGTGTCATTTACAATAGCTTGGGAATGAAGATCGAAGAGATAAGGGATTCAAAAGCTATTGATCTTTCACAAAGACCAGTTGGTGTTTACCTGTTAAAAACAATCGAAGGGGAAGCTCTTAAATTAATTATTGAATAATTTCTAGATTGTTCATAGGTTCTAAAAAGGCTGAACTCGAGATAACCCTCAGGTTCAGCCTTTTTTTGTGCCTAATAAGCGATAATCACCATCACTTCATGCCGTGACTTGACATGTGGAAGTAACCGTTTTTCATCTATAAAACAGCGTTTAACAGCAATAGAAGGCTGTTTTAAATTCTTTTAAAAAAAAATGATTTTTCTTGTTGACAAATTAACGTGCTCGGTGATTAACTAGTAACTACTTTACCTTGAATAGTTTAATGGTTTAAGGAAATATACTGATAAGCTTTGGCCTTGAGCTACTATTTTACAAAACTACGGTGTTATACCTTGAAAACTATGCGTCAAAATCAGGCTGTCTGGGATACTAGAACAGTCTTTTTTTGCGTAAAGGTCTAATCACTCCAATTTAAATGGTGCCGGAAACAATTTTAATACATCGACATCCGGAATGTCGGAGGACCATCGATCATTCATCACCTGGATCATCTGGTTGGTCATAATACCATACCCTCTTTGGTTAGGGTGCAATCCGTCAGTCGAGAAGATACCGCTAGGTTCGAAATTTGGAAATAACTTGGTATTGAATACCGTTACAGATCCTTCACTAAATATTTGTGAAAACAGCTGATTGGCATCGACCAAAGCGATATCAGCACCTCCTGAATTAAGTGTAGCAACGGTCTGCGTCAATATCTGGTTGAACGTAGCAATAGCCGCATTAATAGCTGCTTTCTCCGAAGCTACAATGACCATGTCATCTCCCAAAGGAGTAGAGACTCCATATACATTTGTGGGGTCGCCGGGCGATACGGGTTGTCCTAGCACCGTAGCCGCAGTAAGTACGAACTGGTCATCGCTGGTCGCGTGTCTGTAATTGGGTAAAACAATGGCCGGAGTATCTCCTTGCGCTGGTATAGCAATATTCGTCAAATCTTCATCTTCAATAAGTGTTCCGTTTTTTCCTTCGATGAAGTTGATAGTTCTTTTGGTAGCCTCTTCAGCGCTGATCAAGCCAACGGAGGCGGCGAGTTGCACACCATCATTATAGCTTTCAAATCCTTTGTTCACTGCAGCAGCAGTGAGCTCATCTAATGGGATTTCATTATGCCGAATAAGTTTGAAGAATGGGAAATCTAAGAAATCAGGAATGTTAAGCACTAACCCTTCAACCTCAAACGAAGTTCCTGTTCCTCTAGAGGCAAGACCACCGATAGCAGCACTTGTGGCAGCGGTAAAATCTGCAATATCTGTAATGGGTACAGTGCTTGTTCCGCCATTCACGGCATAAAGCATAATATCGTTGATTCCTGCTTCATACACAAAAAAAGAAGGATTAGCATTAAGCGCATCGCTTAGCATCGATGATCCATCAACGCCGTTAGTACTTTTCTCTGTGGCATATCGTGCGTAAAACCTACTAAAGGCAGGGTTTATACTTGGTCCTTTACCTACAGTGTCTGGACCACTGGTAGCCGTAACAACCAATTGTCCTGAGAGCAACATAGGACCGCTAAAGTTGCGGATTGTACTTTTATCCCCTTCATAATCTTCCACAGGGTTACCATTGGATTCAAAAACAGGGGATTCTTGTTC
>CAYMST010000135.1:0-12666 GCA_964393115.1 uncultured Roseivirgaceae bacterium
CCACTTGCACCCACATTCCTTTTGTTCTGGCATATACAGTATTGTCATACATGTCTTCCACCTGAATGGCGGGAAGATAATATTTACCTCCATATGTCGCGTTTAGCCTTACCGTAAAGGTTTTGCTAGCGCTACGCTTTAGCGTGAAGTACGTGTTGACTCTATCATCTCGAAAGTCGCGATAGCTAGCATAATCGCTTTTGGAACCACCGTCATTTAGGCGATCATTGCGTATTTCCCATCCTGAAGGAAAGGTGTGGGTTAAGGCCAAATTATCGTATCTCTTCTTAAGACCAGTATGAGAAACTGTGACCTTAGCAAAGAAGTCGGTTCCGGGCTTTAAACGGCTAACGTCTATCGGCCCACCATCTCTAGAGGTATATTGCAAGCTGATTTGCAGGTTTTCAGAGGATGCATTTAGCTGAGTCTCGACAGGTTTACCTTTTGTAATGACACGGGCATAGATAACACCGGAGCCTCTATTCTCGATCATTATTTGTTTACTACCGCCAAGACGGCTGATAGGTATACTTTCTCTAAAGTAAGGGAGAGCTGACTCTATTTCTTTCTGATCCATTTTACCAAACTTAAGTGTAACGGAAATGTCTTCTCCCATTTTGTTTTTTTGTAAAAACTTAGATGCGGCAAGCAAACAATAAGCGGTAGTCTGTGTACTCATCCAGCGCTCTTCAGTTAACTTTTCGCTTATTAACTTCACCAAAGAAAATCCCTTCTCGTTGTCTTGCATATCGGTTAAGACTTCTAGCATTACTGCCATTTCCCGCTCTTGCGAACCATAATGGTAATTGAAATCGGTATTTATGGGTACATTTTTAATATCAAGCTTGTCAATGATGGATTGCGCATAGTCGTTTCTGCCAATCAGTGAATAGGCTCCAGCCAAACGCCATTGGGACATTACACTAAGACTACCTTGCTCACGAAGCCTATTCATAAACCCTTTTTCAGGCTTACCTGCCAGGGCTAGTAAGTACAATCTATAGCTTTGGGTGTAGTCATCATTGTATCTGCTTACTCCCTTAGTCCAGTCTTTTGCAGTTCTTTTTTGGTATCGCAGCCAGTTTTTCCAGAGCTCATCAGGGATGGTATACCCTTTGTTTTTCGCCTCAATCATAAAATGTCCAGCATACAAACTGGCCCAATGATTGACGTCACTATTACCTGGCCAAAGGCTAAACCCACCGCCTATAGCAGTGAAATTTTCCAGCTTTACAATTGCTGCTTTGATATATTCTTCTGACTGCACTTGCCTTGCAGCGTCTATTTGGACCACATCTGGGAGGTACAACTGCGGAAAAACCGAACTAACCGTCTGTTCCAGACACCCATGTGGATATCGGATTAGATAGTCTAATCTTCTTTCTAGATCGATAGGAGGTATACTGGAAATTTCAACTACTGCTTCATTGGTTCCAGGGATGCCAAATAACTCCAACGGTGTCTCTAATACTCCTTTGGCTTCAAGCACCTTGTCTATCACTTTTGTGGAGATAGGGTTAGGATTGCGGCAGTCAATTTCAATGGTGTACTCAGCTGTTTCACTTCCAGCTTTTGCCTTGATCATCACTTTACCCAGTCCCTCCGCTGCTCGTGCTTTTACCTTAAAGTTTAAGGTGTGCTCGCCAGCTTTCGATAAGTTAATCGACTGTTTAGAGGTGCCGATAAGATCCAACACGCCCGTACACGATACCTCCACACTGGTGGATCCCAATTTGTCTTTTAAGGCCATGAGTGTAACGGGTAGTTGCGTCTCTTCCAGCGGACCTATCACGCGCGGTAGTGTGCCTAAGACCATGAGCGGTTGAATAACTGGTGTGGTTGCCTCAGTACTACCATATGCACCGTCATATCCTGCTACCACCATCGTCTTTACGGATCCTACATACTGTGGCATCTTAAACTCATGCTCAGCATTTTCGCCGGCTTCCAGGAAGTATGGGCCTAGGTAAATAGAAACCGGTTTAAATCGATTGGCTTTTGTTTTCTTCTCTTCTTCTTGATCATCCCAACCTCCGCCTATGGCCAGCAAACGCTCCAATTTACCACCATAAGCACCGATTACATCATCAAAAATATCCCATGTTTTTACCCCTAACGCCTCTCTTCCATAAAAATAATGCCATGGTTTAGGAGTTTTGAAATTGGTGATATCAAGTAGACCTTCATCCACAATAGCTATTGAGTATGACATGGGCCGACCGTTCTCTTCTCCTACTTCGACTTTTACCGTTTCTAGTGGTTTGATTTCGGAGTCTAAACTTACCGTAGGCTTCAAAATAGTAGAAGGATCTACCACCGAGACGTTGGTAACTCCATAAAGGCGAATAGGTAGATCGTTATCCGTTTGACCATGCGGTTGTAATAAAGAAATATTGACATAAGCATTTGGCGACATTTCTGGAGTTGAGGGAATCACGAGTTCCGTTCTTCCTTCTTGCGTATCCATCCATTGTTTACTTACTAACCCGCTGCCATTTTCTACAGTGATGAGTGCTTTACCATTATTGCTTCCCGGAATTGAAATCTTGATGTCCTCACCGACTTCATACTTCTTTTTATCCGTTTCTATGGCTAAATAAGTTGCCCCAAGTCCGGGTTTACCCTTACTCGCCCAGCCCGGCCAGTCAAAGTAGACTATTTTTCCTGAGCAATGCCCAGAAGCCTTGTCACAGACACGGACATAAAACCGTCCCCATGAAGGGTATTTGATTTGAACTTTAGCACTGCCTTGGCCCTTACTGTTGGTAGAAGCTGTTTTATTGACCACTCTTCTATTATACTGGGTAGAAATATAGTTGGCATTGCCTTGTGAATTGTCCCACCACCAGCGCCAGTCAAGCTTGAATACTTCCACTTGGAGGGTACTTCGGCTAATCGGTTTGCCATTAGCGTCCAATGAAATAATGCCCACTTCATGGTCTTGGTCTGTCAATAACATGCCACGGCTGTCTCCTTCAGGAAGTTTGATGCCAATATAGGAATCATAAGGATAGTAGGGGATAGAAGCGCTAGAGATACTAAAGTTGCCACTAGGCTCATAGACTTTTCCCGACATACGAACGCGTATTGCTCCTGGAGCATCGCTAAATTGTGGCAGCGGAGCGTTGATGGCTACGTGCCCACTTTCATCGAGTTTCCCTTGAAAAACCCTTTCTTCATCAGCATAAAATGATTTGGAGTAGTCAGTAAAGGTGTAGTTTTTATAACCGGGAAAGTCAGGAGTTATAGACTGAAAGCTAACATCGAAATCGGCTTTTAAATTACTGGCCGTAACCCCTGTTAGCCACTTAACATCAACATCCGCACCTAGGGTAGGTGAAGTCCCCGAAATACGTTCGTTGGCGAAGTTTACATTTACCTTTAATCGGTTTGGCTTGACTGTTTCGATTTTTATACGCTTTTGGAAGGTGTTATTTCCAACCAACACTTTGGCATTCCAGTTTCCAGTAGGGGCATCAGGTTCAGTCCTTAGGTGAAAGGCATACATGCCATTAACCGATTGGTTGACCGTGATTTTTTCTTTTACTGCACCTCTAGGATCCTTGAGCTCTAATGTCACAGGATAGTCTGAGGGCAGTTCTTGGTTAGCATCTTCTAAAATAAAAGTGATGAAAATATCATCTCCTGGTCTCCAAACACCTCTTTCTCCATAGATGAACCCTTTTATACCCGCTTTGATTTTCTTTCCGGACACGTCAAAGTTGGATTGGGATAGTGAAGAGCCATCATCAAGTTTTAGGTACGACTGACTTCCTTGATACTTGCCGACGATCAAGAAAGGTCGTTTGGAAGGTTTTAAGGAAATAAAGCCTTGTGCATCAGAAACGCCTTTACCAACGGATTGTAGTTGATAGTCCAGTACTTCTAGTTCTACACCTTCGGCGGGTTCAGCGCTTTGTAGATCAGTAGTGAAAACATGCAGTTGTTTATCGGTCCCCATTTTGGCTAAAAGCCCCAAGTCAGACCCCAAAATACTTCTTACCGTTTTATGGTCACGAGTGTAGTATGAAACGTGACATGGGTTATCTCGTTCACTCCATTCATAGCCATTTGGGTAATAACCGTAATAGTCCCAATTTGACGATTCTTCACTTTTCAACTCCCAGTTCTCTTCTAGCTTTATTGACTCATAGTCTTCCGTTTGAGCGTCGCTACATGGATACGCCGATAGTTCTTTTCTAAAGGATAGTTCTACCTGATAGATAGCTCCTTTTTCCTTTGCTATTAATTCATTGAGGTCAAGGGTGAACCTATTCCAGACAGATAAGTCAGTGTATCCAAAGTTTTCTAGCGACATAGTTTTTTTCAAAACAGGTCGTCCAACTCTCTTCAACTGTGAATTGCCAGATATCCGGTTTACTTGAAGGAATTGTGGTACAGTGGAAGCAAATATGCGCGATATGGTCACGTCTACCGCTCTTAAGTTTACGGCTTCAAAGGGTAACACCATGCCCTCTGAAGAAGGCAAAACAGTTCCTTTCCCGACAAACTTAACCTGCGGCTTTTCCTGTTGGAAAGCTAATGTCCGTTTGTATTCATTTTCGTTTTTATAACCCAGTATGTTTTTAATGCCGGCATACACTTTCACGGTCTTGTTGCCGGTCAGCTTTTTACGTGGGTAGAAGCGAATTTCATTTTTTTTGATTTCAAGGCTCTTGCTCTTGATACCATGAATCTCCACTAGCCCATTAAGATCCTGCTTTGGGTCTAGAGGATCCGAAAAAATAATGGATATGTAATATGTAGGGCTGAAGTTAGGCTTCGCAGAGATCAAATAAAATTCATTGAGGGCAGGCACGCTTACCTGCTTTTTGATTTTTTTATCGACACCAATGGCATTAGCCTTTACCTGAATCTCTAATGCTTTTTTCGATTCTTCTCTGGCGATTCCTTCAATGGTGAATTCGTGGTTTTTGCCCTTGTGGTTCCAGGTAATCTTATTTCCTTCTGAGTATTGTAGTATTTCTTCTATTTCACTTGGTTCTGTGTAATCCGCAGTGCTTACCTGTCCAGTTATTTTCTGATTTTTGACATCCTTTTCATCTGCTGACTCTAGTGACCCTAAGTGTAGCGTTACATCTTGTTCAATCACTCGGAAGCCAAAATCAAAGTGCTGAATCTCCTTGGGGACATTGTCAAACATTTTGTTGACTAGTAGTTTTACTTCATACTGATTACCATTAACCAGAGGTTCTGCCGGGACAAACGCAATAGATCGACTATTTATTTTCTCTACCTTCCCATCAATGGATGGGGTGGTTTCAATAATGCTATTATCAAGTTTTTCTTCAGCGATAGGTTTAGCAAATTCTACAATGATTTTGTCTTGCTTCGAAATATGGCCTGTCGTGTAAGAGCTGATGTAATCGATATATTTCAGCTCTACGCTCGGTGAGTTCGAAATCGGCTTTGTAGACGATTTAGTATCCTTCTTGGTTGAGCATTGGGTAAGAAATATAAAAGACAATAAAAATAGTGAGAACAGCGGTTTTTGAGGGAACAAGTTTATGATGGGGTAGTTTGATTTCATGGAGTAATTATTTGGTGAAAAGTTAGATAAAACTGAGAAAAAACCAGAGAGTAAAGATTAAATCTTTGGGTACAATGCTGTTCTGGGACGTAGAAGTTTAGAGGTATAGATCTCTTTTTTTTGATGCTTTATTATTTAAGTAATGGTTATACCGACCAATTGAACTCAGTGAGTACCTTATTAAAGTCATCGGGTAGACGAGCCTCGATATGTATCTGTTCTTTGGTCACTGGGTGAGTAAACGATAATTCCCGAGCATGTGGGAGTAGTGAATGGATGTTGAAGTCATTTTCGAAAAAATGGTTTTGAACGTTGTCCCCGTGTTTTTTATCACCAATGATGGGATTGTTCAACTTAGCCAGGTGACGGCGAATTTGATGGGTACGCCCTGTTAGGGGTGATGCTTGTATTAAGGAGTACCAGCTTTGAGGAAAGCGATCTACTTTTTTATCTAATACCACTTGCTGCAATGTTTCGAAATCAGTCACAGCATCTTGCACGATTGTACCTTCCCATTTTCGAAGCGGTAGCTCGAGTGTTAGTTTCGGCTTTTTTAAAAAACCTCGTACTACTGCGAGATAGTTTTTTTTAATTTGACGTAGGTCAAAAAGCTCCTTAATAGCTTTGGCAGATTCGGATGACAGTGCAAATAAGAGCACTCCGCTCGTCGGTCTATCAAGCCGATGAACCGGATATACGTGTTGGCCAAGATGATCTCTCAAGAGCTGCATGGCAAATCCGCTGGTCACATCAGAAGCGATCTCAGTGCGGTGTACCAGCATACCAGATGGTTTATTGATCGCAACATAGTTTTCGTCTTGCCAGATAATATGGATGGATTGGTCTAAATTCAACAGACTTAGGTTTGTTAAAAAAAGTAAAATTAGGGTTATGTAATTAGTTTTGAGACAAATTCGCAATATGGAAAAAATTGATTCACTAAATCAGGTAGCAGAATTTCACAAAACTTTCAAGCACCCTGTGCTAGAAACTCCACAACTGCCTGACGAAAACAGATGCAAATTACGAGTGTCTTTACTTCAGGAAGAGCTAAACGAATTGCAGGAATCAATTGATAGTAAAGATGTTGTTGGAGTTGCTGACGCATTATCGGACATTCAGTATGTGCTTTCTGGTGCAATTCTAGAGTTTGGAATGGGAGATGTGTTCAAAGCACTATTTGATGAGGTACACCGTTCCAACATGAGTAAGACATGTGCTACTGAAGAAGAAGCACAAAAGACCGTTGATTTTTATACCCAGACAAAAGATACTCCTTGCCACTACGTGAAGGAAGGGGATAAATATTTGGTGTATCGAGATGCGGATAAGAAGACATTGAAATCGGTCAACTATTCTCCAGCTGATTTGGAACAGTTTTTGAAGAAATAAGGTTAGAAATCCTAGACGATAATTCAAAATGAAATATGCATAATCCCATGCTCTACCACACTCGACCTATGATGAGTGATAAATTTTTGGTTCGAAAATTTAGCGTGGAATACGTGCAGCCTTCGAAATTTTAATACGTGAAAATGAAACATATACACAATTTTACCTTGTATGCCATTTTATGTTTTTTGAGTGTTTCTTTATTGGCTCAGAAAGGGTATGATATAACACTTGAATTCAAAGGAGTAACAGATTCTACAGGGTATCTGGGATACCACTATGGTGAGAAACGATTTGTAACAGATACCGCTTCGATATCCGGAGATGGACTGTATCGTTTTAAAGGAAATGATGATCTGAAGTCAGGGGTTTATTTCCTGTATACCAAAGGGTTTTACTTTGAATTTGTGATGCACCAAGAGAATAACTTTAGCATATCTTCGAGTAGAGAGGCCATGTATAAAGGGGCTAAAATCAAGAACTCTCCTGAAAATGAAGTGTTTTTTAACTTTCAGCTACTCATGTCCGAGCAAGGTGAGAAGCAAAAAGAAATACAAGGTAAATTAGCTCAGGCATCATCCAAAGAGGACAGTACATTGGTCATGGATGAGCTCAAGGGCCTTGATGATGTAGTTTTAGAACTAAGAAGGAACTATCAAAGGGAACATAAAGGTACCTACATCTCTAAGATGTTGGCATTAATGAATACCCCCGTTCCGCCTTCAGAATACGATGATATCGAAGACCCTAAAGAGAGATACCGAAAGCGGTTTTTTTATATCCACGATCATTTTTTTGATGATTTCAGTCCAGGTGATAGCACTTTGATTAGAACCCCAAACTTGTATAAGAAAAAGATATTTGACTATGTAGACAATCGTACAGTTCAACATCCTGATTCTCTTATAGAAGTGGTGGATTTTATTCTTAGTGAATGTGTTGCCAGTGAAGAGGCTTACAAAATGTGGCTCAATGAACTGACTGATAAATTCCAAAAGCATAAAATCATGGGCATGGATAAGGTTTTTATCCACATTGCTAAGAACTACTATGTAAATCCTAAACCTGGGTACCTCAAACCCGATTGGCTATCCGAGGAAACCATGAAAAAACTAAAGGAGGAAATTGAGTTTGTAGAACCAAACTTAATAGGGAATATTGGTAAGGAGATTATTGCACAAGATTCATTGGGTAATAATTTGTCAACTCATCAAAGTTTTGGTAATGAGTATCTCGTACTTTTCTTGTATGATCCAGGATGTAGTCATTGCAAGAAAAAGGCACCTGTGATGCACGAGGCCTATAAAAGTTTAAAGAAGGATAAGTTGGATGTTGAGTTTGTGGCCATTAGTACCGTTCAGGATGAGGAGAAATGGAAGAAGTATATTAACGAAAAGCAATATCAATGGAAGAACCTTGCTGATCTCAAGTTGAGAAGTAACTTCCGCAGGGATTATAATGTAAGGACTGTGCCGCAGATTTATGTTTTGGACAAGGATAGACGTATCATTGCGAAGAAGATTGATGCTGAACAAATCGAAAGCTTTGTCAGAGATCAATTTGAGTTGAAATCAATTGTGAAGGAATAGAATTAGGGAACACATATTTTCTTAAAGGTTATAGAAGCTTGGTTCGATCCAAGATCTTTAGAGGCTTGAAGGTAACGACAAGCCTTTTTTTTGTCTTTGATTTGATACGCATTGATGCCAGCGTTATAATAAGCGTTCGTGTTGTCATATACTAGCGATAAATAATGGTCATAATGGCTTTGAGCGTTGGTGTAAGCCCCTAGATTGTGTTGAGCATTTCCGAGTAGATAATGCCCTTCCAGCTGCCCATTGATCATGGAAATAGACTTTTTGAAGTCACCAGCGGCTTTTTGATACTCTTTCAATTTCATAAGGACTACCCCTCTATTTATAAATAGATTTGTTGATCCTGAGTCAAGGCGAATCGCTTTGCTATAGAGATCAAGGGATTGTTCATAATCACCTGATTGGAAAGCAGACAGTCCTTGCATGGCGTACCCCTCTGAGGAATTCGCTAGTTCTTCGGACTGATATATGAGCTCTAAGTCATTTGTCAGAACAGCCTTGTTATACAAAGCGTCAGAGTGATTAGGAGCTATTGCGAGCGCACTATCGATGTCTAGTAAAGCTATTGCAGTATCTCCATTTTCCATCCATAGCAAAGCTCTATTCGTGTAAAAGTCCGGGTTCTTTTGGATGGAGAGTGCACGCGCGAATTGTTTTAAGGCAGGATTGATCTGATCCATACGGTGATAGCATAACCCTTTGTAATGATAAATATCGGCGTTAACTGTTTCTATACTCTTAAGTCCCGATACTCCCCGTGTTTTAGGATCAATTTCGTACAATATCGCAGTAGTACTTTGACTTCCAGCGAACGTCAATACTTTGTCAAAGTATGCTATGGCCAAGGGGTAGGCATGAGTATGGTAATAACATAGTCCTGATTTGAACAGTAGCTCTCTAGTGATGGAAGATGATTTTTCCAGCCAAGCCAGGTCCTGCAAGGCTTTTTGATACTCACCCAATGACATAAACACGTCGACTCTTAATGATCTGGCCGATGCTTTGGTGCCAATCGGAGCTTGTCTTTCCTTGAGGACTCGTTCAATAAGAATGTGGGCTTCCGTATTGTGATTCTTTTGATGTAGTTTTGACGCTTGTTCTAGCAGGGCTATTAGACCCTTTTTCGATTAAATAGAATTTTGAGCATTAGCGGTCAACAAAGACAATAAAAAAAGGAGTAGAAAGAGGTTTCGGATGATGGGGCTCATGTCTGGAAAAACGTTGCTCGCGGAAAACAATTTTGAAAAAAGAGACACAGGTGTAATATTTTGTTGTTTTATTACTAAATTAATAACTAAATCGTTAAATAATTTGCTTTGCCAGACATTGAATGCCTAAAAACAGTAGGCGAGGCAATATGAAGGATTAATAAACATGATTATGAAAAAAACCTTAAATCTTAGCCTATTGGCTGTTGTCGCGATGTTTTTAGTGAGTTGTGGAGATGATGACGGTGATTCCGCTCCTACTCTTGCACAACATAACGGTGTTACTATTGGTGGTCAGTGGTTTCGAACCACGGTTAGGTATGAAGGTTTTCCATCTGAATATCAAGGATCCAATGGGGTTGGTGTGCTCTCGACACTTGAGTTGTTTATGGACCAAAATACCTATTCTGTTCTAATACCGAGCGATTTGATTGAAGATTATCGAGAAAATGGAACTTATACAATAGAAAATGACGTCTTTACTTTTGTATCTGATAATGCAAACAATAGGGCATTAGATGGTGAATATCAAATAGATATTCTTCGCGAAAACGAGTGGAGATTGAGTAGATCTATTAATTTATCTGGTGTTACTCCAGATTCGTTAGATGCTTACATAAGCAATGGTGGATTTACGGAAAAACAAGCCGACAGTATTCGTTCAGCGGCAGCAAATATACCCGTCCCGACAACGGAGGTTCAAGTTTACAAAAGGACTAGACCAAGCACCAATTAGATTTTAACTCCTATACCAGGAGCGAAATAATAACTCTTAAAGCTTCCGCCAAACGTTCCATATTGGATCGCCAATCGGAAGCTTATGTTTTTCAAAGCAAAATCACGGCTGCTTGCGTATAACTTCTTTCTTCGATACGAAATCTCTGTTGTACTAAGGGTGTTGTCACTGGTTTTATAGAAAGACACTTTGGTATCCGAGATTTTGTTGGAAATACCTACTCCCCAACCATAAGTGAAGATAGTCTTAGGGTTATTTCCAAAGATCAAAAACCCGGTCATTCCGCCTGGAGAGTAGTCGCGCATGGTTATACCTAACCTTGGTCCCGTATAGATGCCTCCTCGATATCTAGATGACCACAACGGTTTAACCAATATATCCATGTCGATGCTGATATTCGCAGACCGCACCTTTATTTCCTGTATGGTTGTGTTTGCATCTGGTCGGAAGTGATCCAAACTGTTGAGATAGCTCCACTTACCGGTATGTATATCTTCGTTGCTTACGTTGATTTTATTCTGCCAAGCCATTAGTCCCACTGTGAAGTATACTTTTTCGGGCTTTTCGGACTTAACAGACCTTTTGGGACTGTTATTACCTTGTGGCCTTTCGTTTCGTTCTCGACCGATCGCTTCGTACATGGAAGCGGTATATACAATCAATATCGTAAGAGCAATTCGAGTCATAGCGGGCCTATTCAGAAAGTTGTAAAAGCATTTTTTTCACTTTATCCGAATAGTTTTCCACCTCAACTAGAAGATTGAAGCTGACTATTTCGCACTTCCGGTCACACTTCATGAGTCCAGAGCCGATCATCCTTTGACTGGCTGCATGGTAAATATCAATGGTCTGTGCATCTTTTTCGATGTGGATTAGATAACCAGGTTGCATCAGCTGGTTGATCAAAATGCCATTTGACGTATAGGCCTTGTAAGGTTCAAGCAGCGGATCTCCGAATACTCGGGCATAACCAGTAGGCATTTTATGCCCATTTTCTAAAATGTCTTCCTCACTCAATTTTGGAGTGTTGAGTGAAGCGAACGGATTATAGTTGTCATCATGACTTGTGGTAAATGGTGTTTTACCAGAAGAAAATGCCCTGCCACTTTTCTCAGTTGATTTATCACTAGTACCGTCTGCACCACCGTTAGAGGAGGAAGGGGAGCTCTCAGATGTATCAAATACCGCGTAATCGTTTGATGTTTCACCATGGTTATCAAATGTTACGTTTGCAGAAGCCATAACTTTTTGCGTTATAGGTAACTGCTCATCACTATTGAGCTCCGAACTTCCAAGGCTACTAGTCAGAAGTAATGTTATGATAGGTAAAATAGAGGTCATATTATTTTGAGTCTAATGTTTTATAATACAATTGATACGGTGAAAAGTGATATTGGTGACAGCGTCCTCTGTCAATATAAGAAGGTGGTTTTTGCGACGAAAAAGGATTAATTGTAGGTTAGCTATCGCTATTTATCGATGTAGCTGGGTGTTGTGTAAGACAAGGTTTTTTACCAATCATCGATCAAATCATTCCTGTCGTCGACAAATAGCGCCCGAATAACCGGCTTTTTCGGCGCCGTAGCCGAGCTTTCGTCGGATGTCATATATACTCAGGAAGAAAAATAGAAAGAAGATAACTTGCGGTTATGCGGTCAGGAGTTATTATTTGGTATTTTGAAATTTAAAAAAATGGGTAGCTTTTGTAATAAGCGCTACCCAAAACTATATAAGGTTCACTGGTTGAACATTCTTTTTTAAAGCTTGATCCCAATACCAGGAGATATAAACGTGGATCTATAGCTCCCTCCATATGTTCCCTGGTGTATGGCTAATCTGAAACTTAGCTTCCTTAGAAGAAACGCTTTTTTATTATTTCCAGCGACCTTTCTTCGGTAGGAAATTTCATAAGAGTTTAATGAATTATCAACTACCGTGAAGTAGGTTATCTTTGTTTTATAAATAGTGTTTTCATAGCCCAGACTCCATCCGTAGTTAAAAAGTGATTTAGGATCGTCACCTACGAACAATAACCCTGCCGTACCTCCTGGCCTGTAATCCCTAAAATTGTATCCAATCCTAGGTCCGGTGTATATTCCTGCTTTGTTTCTGGAAGACCAAATCGGCTTAACCAGATAGTCTAAATCTAAGCTTAGGTGCATGGATCTGACCGCTATTTGAGCC
>CAYMST010000136.1:0-12569 GCA_964393115.1 uncultured Roseivirgaceae bacterium
TCAACCCCAATTGATAAAACATCTTCAATCTCATTGTCAAAAAATAACAGAAGATGTATTCCACCCCAAGTGTGGGTATGGGCTTATCGATCCACATCCTTACCATCCCTTAAAATAAGCGTGAATAAATCTAACTCTTCACCATTATATGGAGCGAAAAAGCAAGTCACTAGAGAAATATAACATAGGTTGATTTAAGGGATAAATAAAATTTATATTTATTGTCTTTTATGCCCCGCCAATATTCCTGAGCTTTGAGCCATATTTAGCTATTTGACTTTGCATAATGGTATTTAAGTCTATCAAATCCGATTTTATATCCGGATTTCTTGTTTTTCTAATCGCCCTTCCGCTTTGTTTAGGGATCTCTAAAGCAAGCGGGTTTCCTCCTATTGCTGGCATTTACACCGCAATAATTGGGGGATTATTGGTCACATTCTTATCCAATGCTTCCCTAGCTATCAAAGGCCCTGCAGCGGGCTTGATTGCCATCGCCGTTAGCGCCGTTGATGAGTTGGGCGGTAGTGATCCTCTACTCGGTTACCAACTGACACTCGCGGTAGTAGTCGTATCAGGTGTGCTCCAAATTGGCATGGGCTTAGCAAGGTTTGGGAAACTAGGAGATATGTTTCCTGTCTCCGTGATACGTGGTATGTTAGCGGCAATAGGAGTTATCATTGTAAGTAAGCAAATTCATCTTGTTTTTGGGGTAACCCCAACCTCCAAATCATCCTGGGAGTTGCTCTTAGAAATACCGAATAGTTTGCTTCACCTAAACCCGAAAGTAGCGGTCATTGGTGTACTAAGCTTATCCCTGCTATTCCTGCACCCTCTTATTAAAAAGGGCTTTTTACAAAAACTCCCCGCTCCACTCATGATACTAGGCTTGGCAATTCCCCTAGGGTTCATAATGAACCTATCTAATGAGCACAGCTACACCATAAGTGGGTTAAACTTCAATATAGATCCCAGTCTGCTACTCGTAGCGTTACCGGAGACTTTTCTAAGTGGTATTACCTTTCCTGACTTCACTCAAATCTTTTCTGGAACCTCCATTAAATACATCATCATGTTCTCCCTCGTCGGGAGTATAGAATCAGTATTAAGTGCTAAAGCCATAGACGCACTTGATCCAAAAGGTCGTGTCACAAACCTGAACAAGGATTTAGTAGCAGTTGGTATTGGAAATACCATTGCTGGTTTTATCGGAGGGTTACCTATGATCTCTGAGATCGTGCGTAGTTCAGCAAATATTAATAATGGTGCTAAAAGCAAGATGAGTAATTTCTACCATAGTCTATGCTTATTGGTATTTGTACTGCTTGCAGCTTCCGTAATTAAAACCATTCCGAATGCAGCATTAGCAGCTATGCTGGTATATACAGGACTTAAACTGGCTTCTCCAAAAGAATTTAAAAAGACAAGCAGTATTGGATTAGATCAACTGCTACAGTTTCTAACTACGTTATTCGTAACCCTTTTCACAGACTTACTGGTAGGCGTCGCTGCTGGTATTGCGTTAAAGATTGTTATTGAATTAATGCAGGGCGTTCGGTTGAAACAAATGTTTACTCTGGAAACACAAGTATCTCCAGAGAAAGATGGGGTAACGATTAAGTTTTCGGGAATTACCTCTTTCATTAATTACCTGAAGTTTAAATCACTAATTGACGATCAGCCTCGAAATCAAAAGGTAATATTAGATTTTAGTGACGCATCTTATGTCGACTACACGTTCTTGAACAATATTCACAGCGTTCAAAATGAATTTACGAAACAAGGTGGTGAGCTTATCAAAAAGGGGTTTGAAAACCATCATTTTCAGTCTAATCACCATCTCTGTTCGCGTCGTCATATTAAGAACCCATTAACTCAAGCTGCCTCAGGAGTCGATCTGACAAGTCGCGCCCAAGCGATCCAAAGTATGGCTTTGGAACTCGAACTAGATTTTGAAAGTAACCTGAGTACATCGTTCATTCGCCCATACTTGAGTGCATTTTCGATTCTACCAAAATTTCGCAAAGCACAAAACTTTATTCTTGGGACACGAGACCACTATAGTTTTTTGATATGCGACATTACATATGAAGCAATAGATGATTTTTCGGCGACAAACGCAACTGGTACAGTGGCTCTGATATATAATATTGCTAAAGGAGGAGTTCCAGATTTTTATACAAAAAACGAACGTGACCTTTTTAATTTCATTACCAAATATGATTTTGAGGTTATGTCAAAGTCGAAAAACATCCCTTTTACTGTTTTCAGTAACAATAAAGACCTTACGGAAGCTTTCTTTACGCCAAAGATCACAAAAATTATTGATAATCAAGGCTTTGCCATTGAGTGCCAACGACGAGTCCTGCTTATCCATGACAGTTGGAATCACATTTCCGAAGGGAATAAACTTCGCGGATTGATATCCTTCACCGATCAGTTGGGTAGTGAAATTGTGCGCAAAAGGACAGAGGAAGACTTAGGCTAAAAACAAAATCTTTAAGTTTAAGTGAGCACAAAATCCAGTTACATAAAGTCGATTTAAGAATAAATATAAAATCGGGCATTACGTCATCTAAACTAATTCTTGCGCGTCACTCCCTTAAGGATAGTACATGTAATAGCATCATATCAATGCCGCTATACTTACAAAAAAACAGCCTTCCCTCTCGAGAAGACTGCTCACCTTATTAAACTACCGCTTTGCTTTTATATTTCTGTACGTAACTCACTCATTTACTTTTAATACTAATACCATCAACTCCGTATAAGGCCCTTACCTTTTATATACTTTGGACTCCTCTCGATATCCACTGTTATTCATATACCAATCATCATATTGTCGACCTCCTGACTGTGCCCATTCATTGAATTTCAGGAAGACATTATTGATTGCTAAAAACTCCTTAGGATATTCAAACTCAACCGGTAAGCTGAAAGCCCATGGTAAGTCATTAGATGTTACGAAGTATTTAGTATTTGTTGATTTATCTTCTCCAGATCCAAGCATTTCCATCGCCATCTTGGAAGTCGGAGTTCCTGTGGAAAGATGAATTTCTTTTGCTCTATTATTTGCATCGAAGATAAAGGCATTAAAAGGTGCATACCCTACTGATGACAGCGGATATAGCTCTTTCAACTTGATCGATACGGTGAACTCTACTGGTTCCTGATACGCTTGACCTTCTTTGGTATTGATATGATCTACGTCGCTCCATACCCTAAACCCATCTTCGAAGAGAATCAACACCGCCTTGTCATGCCCTGCTTCGGTACCATTTGCATTTAATACTACCTCATCCGACTCTACAACATCATATCCCGTTATCGACTCGATCAAAGAAGCAGGAATATCCAGCTCAACACCAAACCCGCTATGGATAGTGGCACCCAACGCTCTTAGTTTGAACTTCGCCTTGATCTCTTTGATTTGCAGTGAGGTATTAGCCACAAACTGGTAGTTATAATTGATCACCATATCATTCATATCATAATCTCCTTTGGAAGGCCACAGGTCTTCGAAAGCTAAACTCCCAAACACCCCTTCTCCAGGTGTGAAGACATCAAAAGCTTTTTCTGGATCCGTAGGGTAAGCATCATTTGCATCGGAAACCCCATCTCCGTCTTGGTCTGAACCACTTGTTTGCGTTGACTCCAAATTGTCCGTTACAATGGCGGTGAAAGGGTTTGCAGTTAGATAAAAAACAGCATCATTAAAATCGTTATCCCCTGCTGGCCGACTAATATCTTCCATACCCAACAGCACAATTTCACGTACATCATCCTTCAAAAGGACAACATGTTGTCGATAATCTGTTCCGGTAAACGTATTGAAATCTTTGTTAGAAAATTTAATATCCGACTTATCACTTACGTCCGTTCCATTCCAACCATTGGGCACTAGGAACCAACCGATACCTGTATTAGCAGGGAACTTACCGAGGTAGATCTTATTTCCTGAATTAAGTCCTCCACCTTGCCATTTGAAAGAAGCATTTGGAAAAATAAGCTTCATCGAGTCAATGTCTTCTTTACTTGCTGGAGGGTTATTCAAATCATAGGTATAGTACCCTAAAGCATTTCTCCAGCCCGCTCCTTCGTGAACGAAAGTAATCCAGATATCGGCTTCTTCTTGAAGCTTTGTATTAGCTTCAATATTATCCGCCAAGTACTGAGGGTTGTTGGTGGGTACTGGTGCGTTTTCAGGTAGTGTATTATTAATCAAATCCAGAAGATCTTGAAAAATATGGTCGTCCACCGGCTCGAGATAATAAGGTACGCCATCATTATCATAATCACCCATGTAATGAAAATTAGAAGCTTGTACCCTGGCAGCAGAATTATTAGACGCTGGCCGAATTCGCCCTCTTCTCTCTGTTTGTCTTCTTCCCCCAAGCATTACAAACCCTTGATCATTGTCGACTAATACCATGGTATTGGGAACACCTACATAGTGCGACTCAAAAAGCACTGTGTCTACGTGGTTTGGCACTTTAACACTCAGCGAGGCCTGACCTTTTACATCAGTCATCATTGAAGCCACCGTTGTTCTTTGGCCGCCTACTAAGTAGACAACGGAAAAGGGAACGTTTGCTAAGACTTTGTTTTGATTATCAAGAGAAGTGACTTCAAAAACTCTTTCTTGCTCACTTTCGAAGTCAAATCCTTCAGGAATGATTAACTCATCAATGGCTAATGATGGAATTTCATCTGAGACTTCGTTCATGATTTCTGGCTCTTCGACATATGTGCACCCAACTAGGATTGTCAACAAAAGCACAACAACTGTTTTCATTAAATTAATCATACCGGTTACTATCAATGTTTACTATTCTATTATTTCTTACTTGTTATTATTTGGGATGACGTAGAAAAGCTCGCCATTTATGATAATGGTAGTACGCTCTTCAAGGGGCGAAGCTTGAGGTCCATGGACAATCAGTTGAAGTAGTTGCTTGAGGCTTGTTTTCACACTAGCTGCATAAAGATATTTGCTGATTGCTCGAGTAACTTTTTTAATACTACTGATCGTTTCCATATACATGATTGTTTCTAATCGACATAGCTAAATTATAGTTAATCCAAGAAACCCTACACCCAACATCGTTTTTCGGGACTATATTTCGATTTTCAACACAATTGCACATTTTTCCACAAAATCGACATTTTCCTACCACAACAGGATACTCATATCCTTCTAACCAAACACAATATAATACAATAAAATACAATCCAACAATTTAAAAAACCACCTATAACAGCCTAAAACAAACAAATTAATGACAGACACCACATCCATGACCACCAAAACACAATTGTTATTTTCATTTTTGAAAAACAGAATGGTATTCACGAATTGCATAAAAAATGGAAAAAAGCAACCAGCCACCAGTTAAAACCCAATATTCATCGAAGCAATTACAAATTGCATTAAACGAATAAAATACAATATGAATTTTTTTTTTTTGTGTATTGATAAATAGCCGAATTAATTCAGTAATGATTCTAGACTGCTAAGAGAGAGTAGCTATTGGTATAGGAAAAAGTGCAGACCTTGACTAAACTTGACATGAGCTGGCAAAGCCCTCCAAACAATAAAGAGAGCTACGGTTAACCCAAAAATTACCAAGTAAGGGAATCGATCCTTGCTTTCACCTATCAGTCAACCTGAATTTGCTTCAATAAGGCATTCCCTTCCTTAAGGATATACTGATGATATCTTCTATACCTTGCATCTGGCGATGTACTTAACACCTTTGAAACATCTACACACTGTTTGAGTAGTCGTTGTGCATCCTCATTCTTATGAATGCTCAAAAGTATACGAGCCAAATTCAATCCGTTAAAACCTGGATTGAGGTGTTCTGGATAGAACATACTAAGCGCCAGTGCCATCGTTTCATGCGCTTTTTCCATTTCACCTATTTTCAAAAGTCCATCTATGAGTTCATTGTAGGACTTGCGAATAGGATCAAGTACTCTAAAAAGATGATCTTCGGAGTGTAGATAATGATTGTTCTGTACCGGGTGCCGAAAAGGAACGTTTTCAACCAGATGTGAATAGGTGCTGATATAATCTGTAACCGGCTTCTCCATATCTATAGGTAATAACTGATGCACAAAGCCTTGGTTGACGACATGCGGTTTAACATGTAGATTTAACCCGTTTAATGAGGTCATGTTAAAGTAGATAGGTCTCCTCCAGTTATTATGCGACACAATATCCAAAAACGCCAAGTCACTTTTATATAACTGACTACCTTTAGCTTTAATCGCAATCTTATCAAGAAACATGGGCTGTATATTTGGCTGTGTTTTAATATTCTTCGAACCTGATATTAGAAATTGATTACCTGGAATTTGATGATAGTATTGCCCCCTCCTTGATGGGCTTCTTAGCCTTTTATCCCCGGTATTGATGAGCCGAATTAACTTCTTAACATCGATTTTAGCATCTCCTTTTAAGAACAACACATCATTCGGTCCATTGGCTCTTAGTTGATGATTTGAGAGCTTAAGAGGCAATGGTGGGGAATCTAGCTGCCGCGTCTTTGACTGTCTCAAACACCAGTCGGAGTTAAAATAGCTCAACACAATTACTCTTACATCCGTCCTAAACCCTTCAACTTGTTGCAAATACCAAAGAGGAAAAGTGTCATTATCACCACCTGTAAACAATATGGCATCTTGCTTACAGCTTTTCAGCACGGCTCTTGCATGTTCTAGATGTAAGGTCTGATGCGACCGATCATGATCATCATAATTCTCTAAGCACACCCAAAAGACAATGAAAGCACACATGGATAACGACATAGGCCAACCAACTTTTCGTGGTACTTTATGGATCAAAAAATCCATCAAGTATATCATCCCAATCGCCACCCAGATACCATATGCCATGAACGACACAACGTATATGTAGTCACGTTCTCTTGGTTCCGAGGGTGGTGCGTTTAGGTAAAAGCTAAGAACGGGACCGGTCATTAACAACAAAGCAGTAACTATTGCAAACCCTTTCTTATCTTGTTTCCGCTGCGCCCAGAGTCCAATCAAACCTAGCACCAAGGGTATGCACCAATATTGATTAAACACTTTGGACTGATGAAAATCTCCGGCAAAATCAAGCCCAATTTCCCATGGTAATACCCATGTAGAATTACTCAAGTCCGAATGACGTCCCGCAAAATTCCACATCAAGTATCTGAAATACATATGCCCTAGCTGGTAGTTAAACAGGAATATCAGGTTATGCTTAAAGGTCGGATTCTCATTTTCTTGAAGCCCAGACCATTTCTTGTAGAGTTTGATATGACGATGGTCTGAACTATACATTCGCGGAAACAACGTCATTCTACTTGCTTCGTAGTCGTACTCAACATCAGCCCCGTTTGGCATATACATCTTCTCGCCCTTTAGGTACTTACCACCTTTGACACTAACCGATATGGCTTGGGCATCAAAATATGGCCCATATAATAGTGGTCGGCTGCCGTATGACTCTCGTGCCATATAAGAAGCAATGGTCAGTAAATTCTCAGGATCATGCTGATCCATGGCCGGGTTGGTTGCAGAGCGAACGAATAAAACGACATATGGTGAAAGTCCGAGAACAAAGAACAACACACACCAATAGACGATCAGTGCCTTTCTCCAAAACTTCCAAACTACAATTCCCAGTATGGTCACAAGCCATACAAAAACAGCCAACCCAGAAAAAAATGGCATGTGAAAGTTATTGACTAAGGCCAGATCTAGTTGAAAAATAGCTTTAAACATCCCCTCGGTTAACACTCGGCTGCATAGCAGTAGCACTCCTAACCCTGTGATAAATGATGCTACCCCTGTTTTAACGCTCCATTTTTGGCTAAATGGCTGGTAAATTACCGTGACGACTGGTATAGCGAGTAAACACATAGGATGCACACAGTACCCTAGAGCTAGCAAATAAGCTAGCAACACTAAAAACCGAGGCTGGAAGTGTACTTGTCTGGATTTTACAATTAAGGCATAAAAAACTATCAACAGCGTAAAAAATGCCGCCGAAGCGTACGTCTCAGCTTCCACTGCTGAATACCAGAAGGTATCTATTCCACTAATCAGCAATGCGCCGAGACAGCTTCCTAAAACACTTGAGAAGCGGCAGAAATAGTTCTTAGTGAGTAAACATAATATTCCGAAAAGGGTGCCTATAGCCAATGCAGAAGCGACGACACTGACATAGTTGATCATAAGTGCAACATCCTCTACATTACCAAAAGAGAATAATGAGAAGATATTTGCCACTAGAAGAAACAAAGGAGCACCTGGCGGATGAGGAACTTGAAGCTTATACACCGCTGCGATAAACTCTGAGCAGTCCCATAAGCTTGCCGAGGGAGCAACAGTCATAAAGTATAATGTTAAACTCATTCCTGTACTAACCAAGAAACCAGCAATCTCGAGTTTGTATTTTTGTAATACCTTAATCTTTTTCACCTTTCTGAGACCTTTAGATAGATTTGAAAGGCCTATTAAAGACAACATAGGAAGAAATACACCTAACACAACCAACATCGCCCCGAGAGAAAGGTATGGGTCATTCTCTAGTCCCAAAATGAATATCCCTAAGCTAAAAAGTAGCACACTCGCGGCGAACAATAATTTCTCGGTAACACTAAATATCATCATGATCATTTTTTACACCACAAGGGTATTGGATAGACAAGAAGTACTTAGTTAAGGAATGTAAAGAAGTGTTAAACCACTGTTAAAGAAGACTATATCTACTACCCATATCGTATCTTTACATCATGAACACTTGGCTAAAAAAACAACTCCGTTCCCACACACCGTTTATTTTAGGAATATCCATACTCACACTTTTAAGTGTAACCGTCATTCAAGTTTCTTCATCTGACGCAGATGTACGGGTCACTGATCACCGAGTACGATCTGCGATTTATCAAGCTTCCATTTGCTCCTTGACAGCAAGCAAAGTAGAAGTCCAAAAAATCACAGAGGGGACCTATTTGATTCCTAGTGTTACGAGTGTTGATACCAGTTGTCTTGAAGCGGAACTTGCGGAAGAGTTTTTTAAGCGGGGACTTTATTTCGACATGGAAATCGGGGTGTACAGAGACATCGACGACAGCTTAGTATATGGAAACTACTTACATACAGATAGTACACCAGATAATTCACCGACGGTACTAACCGGCGACGTAAACAACATCATTTTCCAGTTGCCGAGCATGACTACTAGTACCAGCACCAACTACGCCACTTTATTATGCGCATTGATACTTTTCGTCATGTTTTATGCATTTGTAAAACGTTCTAATAGTGATCAATGGAAGTCACCACTTTCCACAATAAGGAAATATTTCATGGTAAATAAGCAACCTTGGAATACAATTATTCAATTTGGAGACTATGCTTTTGACACGAAAAGTTATCTACTAAAAAGCAAATCTTCATGCAGCCAACTGACATACAAAGAAGGCAAGCTACTTACGCTTTTTTTAGCGCATCAAAACCAAATTCTCGAGCGAGAGCGAATTTTGAAAGATGTTTGGCAGGATGATGGCTTTTTCGTGGCGCGTAGTATGGATGTATTTATTTCGAAGCTTCGCAAATATCTAGCTCAAGATGATTCAATAGAGATAAAAAACGTGAGAGGCTTGGGTTACGTGCTAAAATGCAACCGCCATTAGAGATGCCCTATTGCGATACCGCAAAAATCTTAACAGATTGTCGCTTTCCTCGTAGCATTACTTCTCCTACTTCTGAAGTTTCTACTTGTTCAATAAACTCTTGAGGCAACCGATCCACCAAGAACGAAGAGACGAGTAAATCCTTTCCAAACTCGTTGCATTTGGATTGAATACGTGCAGCCGTGTTAATCGTATCTCCATGAAACGCGATTTCCCGTTTTACATCTCCTACCTCAGCCACAGTAACGGTACCAATATTTATTCCTGCCTTGAATTCAGGCACTAACCCATATTTGTCCATGTAATATGCCGTTCTAGAGGATAGCTGATGCGAAAAAGCGGTAAATGCATGAATACAGTTAGCGTCCATTAAACCTTTACTTGATTCCCAAGTCAGCACCGCTTCGTCGCCGACATACTGATAAATCTCTGCTTTGAAATCTACAACTACACCGATATCCTGAAAACAGTCTTGCACGAGCTGGCTATACTTAATATGTCCAAGTCTTTCTGCTATGGTTGTCGAAGATCGCATATCCAAAAACATAAGAATACGTTCCTCCTCCTTTGGTCGGTAGAACTTTCCAGAGATCATTTTCACCAAATTGCCAGGGCCAAATTTCTTATCCACTTCTCTCACAAACTCAATCAGCATACCTACCACGAAACAAAATACAATGATTACCCAGGCTTGTCCGGATGCGAAGTATTCAAAAATAAACTCGTTATCCACCTGCTCAGAATCAAAGATTCTGGCATAAGACCAAAAGGCCATGAAGATAAAAATATCAATGACAATCACGTAGCCTACCCCACCAAGCAAAAGCATTTTTCCAAAAGACAATTTCCTTCCTACATATTTACCAAAGAAATACTCGAAGGTCCCGAATAACACTCCTGAAATCACTCCAATAACCAACTGAAAAAGTACCCGCTCAAGAAACGAGAACTCAGCATAACCTTCCTCCATATGGAGAATCTCCTGTCCAAACTCACGAATAAAGGTAAAAAAGCTGAAGGCGATGGTCCAGACTACGATATGACGAAGTACCGTTCTAAAATATTTAAATGACATAGGCTAATGCAGGCTTATCTAAGTGTGATGATAAATGAAGCTGTAAAATTAACCGTCACAGATCACAAATACTTATAATAAGTTTGATTTGACCGTGGTCAACAATTGGTCTGCTAGCTAGTTTCACTAGATTACGTAGTACTTATTCGCTCCACATGAATAACACGTCGATCACAGCTGCATATGATTTAATTTTAAAAAACATCAGTAGGTTCATTGATTTGAATAACGATGAAAAGGAACTCTTTAGGTCATTTCTCACCTTCGGGAAAGCACCCCGGAAATCGTATATTTTGCAGCCGGGAGACCTGACCAAGTATGAGTATTTCGTTACCAAAGGATGTCTAAAGACCTATACTCTGGATAGAAATGGAGTCGAACATGTTTCGATGTTCGCCATAGAAGATTTTTGGACCGGCGATATGGCTAGTTTCATCACGCAGCAACCATCCACTTATTTCATAAAAGCACTTGAAGACACTGAGTTCCTCATGCTTTCCAAACGGAACTTTGACCTGCTTTTTGATCAAATCCCCAAGTTCGAACGGTTTTATCGAAACCTCTATCAGCGCTCCCTTGTCAGCTATATCAAAAGAACCAATCAAGGCATCTCGCTTACTGCAGAGGAACGTTATGAAATCTTTTTGACTAATTATCCTCAAATCGCCAATCGGATAAAGCTCAAAGACCTTGCTGCCTATTTGGGCATCACCCCTGAGTTCCTAAGTATGATTCGAAGTAAAATGAGCAAGCGCTAGTTTCTTAAACTACTTTATTTTTCTAGCCCTCAAAGGGTGAGTTCTTTGTCACATGAAAAAGACAAACATACTCACCGTTTTCTTACTGCTGATCGTCACACAACAGGGCTTCAGCCAGATTACACAGTTGGAGCTTGCTTCGGGTTTCTCCAAGACGGGGCTCTCTTCTTTTTCCATAAAGCCCATATCTAAAGACCTACCCCTATCCCTTGCGACACTTGCTTTCTTCCAAAAGTATCATGATCAAGAAAACACGCAATTTGATGAGACTGGCGTGCAAACCACTATTTTCTGGAATATAAACGAAGCAGTTTCCGTTGGCCCAGGACTCTATTTCAACAGTGTTGCTGGCTTTTCACAACGACTATCTGTGCTTTTAAAAAGCAAGTCTAACAACTTCATGGCAACAGCCATTCCGACCGTTTCGCGGGCTGATAAAACCGGTTCGATCAATGCAGGACTCTTTCTGCAACTTTACTATACACGACCGATGAATGCCACATGGAATTTACTTTTCAGCACTCAGGCACTTACACACTGGGCTAAGTTCAAACAGCATTCAAGAAGCTTCCAGCAGATAAGAGTTGGGGTCGAATATAAAGCGCTACAGTTTGGTCCGGCGATCGATCTGGATCAATATGGTTCCAAGCCATTGACCAGATCATCCTTCGGACTTTTTATCCGAAAAACCTTTATAAACAATTGAATTTCAAACATTAGACAAACAAAATCATGAAAAAAATAGTAGTATTTGGCGCAAGCAACAGTAAAAAATCCATTAACAAAACATTGGCCGTATATGTGGCTAGCCAACTGTCTGACGCAACCATTAAAGTGCTAGACTTAAACGATTTTCCGCTTCCCATCTATGATGGAGAGCTAGAAGTGGAGTCGGGCATCCCGGTAGAAGCGAAGCGGTTTAGCGAGGCCATTGCCTCCGCTGATGCCCTGATCATTTCGCTGGCAGAGCATAACGGTACCTACACCGCAGTCTTTAAAAACCTGATCGACTGGCTGTCTAGAGTAGACATCAAAGTCTGGAAGGAC
>CAYMST010000137.1:0-12512 GCA_964393115.1 uncultured Roseivirgaceae bacterium
CAAACAATAACACTAATTACTAATGTATCTTATGATCAAATTTTCACTTTTAATGGCATTCCTGTGCGGTATGGTCTCTTCGCTTTTTGCGCAGCGGCCAGTAACAGGAATTGTCACTTCCCAAATCGATGGCGAGACCATCCCCGGAGTAAATGTCTTTGTGAAAGGCACTTATAACGGTGTCACCACAGACTTTAATGGCGTATACACTATAAACGTTCCCGATGACAGTACTGTGTTAGTATACTCCTTTGTAGGAATGAAAAGCAAAGAAGTCCTTGTCGGGAATCGTTCTGTAATTGACGTATCGTTACTTTCTGATATTTCGCAGCTACAAGAAATTGTCGTTACTGCAATGGGAATAGAGAAGGAAGTACAATCTCTTGGATATTCTGTAAGTCAAATAACCAGTTCAGACTTCACTAAGGTCAGAACCCGAGATATTATGAGTTCACTTCAAGGTAAGGTAGCAGGAGTTTCTATTTCCACTGCTTCTGGATTGCCAGGATCCTCCACGAAGGTAATTATGCGAGGATATAGTTCTTTTCGCGATGTGAATAATCCACTATATATCGTAGATGGAGTACCTATAGATAATGCTTCAAATTTCGCTGTAGGACTATTTAGAACGCTGGACTTTGGAAATAGAGCCAGTGATATAAACCCAGACGACATTGAGTCTATATCACTACTAAAAGGCACGTCAGCAGGTGTACTCTATGGCTCTAGGGCTGCAAATGGTGTCATCATGATCACGACAAAGAAAGGAGAGTTTAATGCCAAACCTAGTATTGAAATATCCTCATCAATCGGTTTCACCAATCCTCTTCGAATACCTACTTTCCAAAACCGTTATGGGCAAGGAGAAGGAGGTGTATTCACCTCTACGGCTAATGGTAGTTGGGGACCGAGACTCGACGGCGTCGATAGGCTACATGGAAACATTGTAAATAATGAACAACTAGTCAAATCCTTTACTGCTCGCAACAGTTTAAAGGACTTTTATAAAACTGGCGTATTTTACAACAATACATTTTCCATGAGCGGTGGAAACGACGTGGCCACTTATTATTTGACTTATGGAAATATAAATGAGGATGGAATCATCCCCTCAAACTCCGATACGCATAAACGAAACACCATTAGTCTTCGTGGATCCATGAAAACAGGAAAGTTAAAAGCCTCCGGATCCATTAATTATATCCGAAAAGACATTACTACACTGGCCACGGGCCAGGGGGGAGATGGAGAAACACTTTTTCAACAGCTCTTACAGGTTCCTAGAGACTACAGTATCGTTGACTTCGAAGACTATCAAAGTGATTTCAACAATTTGAACAACTTCTACTCCCCTTTTTCCTTAAACCCATATTGGATCGTCAATGAAGACGCAAACGTATTTACCGAAGATCGTATTCATGGCTTTGGGAACATCGTTTTTCACCCTAAGGAAAATATTGAGTTTTCCTATAGAATCGGTGTAGATGCCTCCAATACCAATATTACAGAGTCAGTAGCCTTAGCGGTAGCACAAAACAGCCCAAATGCGGGAGTCTCCAGAGACATCAATGGCATGGTGGCCGACCAGTCCGCACAAGCACGCCAAATCGATCACTCTTTTATGGTGAATGCTGATTTACAGATCACGGATAATATCGGCTTATCGGGATTACTAGGTGTTAACATGAATGAACGAAGTGGTTTTAATCGACAAATTGTATCTACCAATTTAGCAGTTCCCGGATATGACAATATTTTAGCCGGCACATCTAATGAAATCAATGCTAATGAGAGGCTTAGAAGACTGGTCGGGGTTTATGGCCAGCTTGAATTTTCCTATAAAGAGTATTTATTCCTAACCGTTCAAGCCAGAAACGATTGGTCTTCGACACTTCCAAAAAACAATAATTCTTTCTTTTACCCTGCCTTCAACGCCAGTTTTAACCTCACAGAGGTAACCGGCACGAGCAATATTCTATCAGCCGGGAGGGTACGTGCCAGCTGGGGAAGAACAGGAAATGACGCCCCTGTTTACAGTGTCAACTCTGTCATGAACCTTGGAGGGGTAGACTTATTACGAGGAAACATTCAATTTCCTTTCCGAATCATTGACATTAGTCAATTGATCACGGGGTTTGAAGTAGGAAATATCCTTGGCAACCAACAGCTACAACCGGAGGTAACTACAGAAATTGAATTCGGAACCGATTTAGAACTTTTCAAAAGCCGAGTGGGTATAGACTTTGCCTATTACATCAGAGAATCGGTGGATCAAATACTTCCTGTACCCGTTTCACCATCATCAGGTTACACGTTTCAAAATAAAAATCTTGGGGTAATAGAGAACCAAGGTTTTGAGATCTTGTTGACAGGGAATATCATATCCAATGAAGATTTTCATTGGAGTATGAACCTCAACTTCACCCAAAATAGGAATAAGATCATCTCTTTAAATGATGAACTAGATGAATATGTGCAAATGGAAGTATCGGGAATAGAAATGGTAGCTATACCAGGTAAGCCATTTGGGGTATTGCGAAGTGCTGCTCCGGCTACTGATGAGCTAGGACGCATCATTGTTGACTCAGACGGAATACCAATAGCAGACCCGATCAAAAAAATCGAGTATGGCGACATAAACCCAGACTTTATATTAGGTGGTGGTACGTCGATAAGGTATAAGAACTTTGCACTTAGCGCAGCGGCAGAGTATCGCAGGGGTGGCGTTATGTATAGTAACACACAACGTGTAGCGCAAAATTTGGGAAATACAATTGAAACGCAATTCAATGATCGAAGACCATTCATCGTTCCCAACTCTGTAAAACCTGGAGCTACAGAAGGCACGTTTGTTGAAAATGATATTCCAATAGATATCAGTCAGATACCAAATTACTGGAATTCCGACATCAACCCGACTGTTGGGGTCAATAATATTGTTGATAGATCTTATTTTAAATTAAGACAACTCACATTGGATTATAATCTTCCGCAAAAAGTTATTGAAAAGCTCCCGGTACAAAACGTACAAGTGGGACTTTTTGGAAGAAACCTATTGCTTATTACGCCAAATAGCAACCGAGTTATCGATCCAGAATCTACAACATTTGGAAATGACTTGAGAAGTGAGTTTGGAGAATATTCTGTAGCTCCAACTGTAAGGAGTTATGGGTTAAGGCTCTATGCAATTTTTTGAAACACTACAACTGTGAACCTCGCGTAGCGGCGAAATAGACTTGATAACCTATAAATCGTCAATCATTCGGTGCTACGCACAAACATTAAAAACATGAAATGAGGATAAACTTAGAATCCGGAACATACAAGCCCAGGATAAACAAGTTTACCTCGAGTTCCACTCGAGTCGTCGTAGGTCAATTACGATAACCGATGGAAACAAACTATATTAGACATGAAAAAAATATTCATATTAACAGTATTCATTGGGCTAATCGCTTGTGATGATTATCTCGATGTAAACGAAGACCCCAATAACCCAACTGACGCTCCATCTCGTTTGGTTTTACCTTCAGCACAACTGTCTATTGCTGGCGTAGTTGGAGGCTCCTATCATTTGGTAGGCTCTATTTGGGCTCAGTTTTACACACAAAGCAATGTCACCAATGCATATACTGACATTGACAATTACAACATTCAGAGCACATTTTTAGGCCAGGAATATGAAGAGCTTTATGCTGGCGCGCTAAATGACCTACAATTCATCATTGACAAAGCGGTCGTCGAAGAAGACTGGGCAACGAATTTAATTGCCACCGTCTTGCGAGCGTACACTATGCAGATTTTATCAGATTTATATGACAAAGTAGCCTTTACCGACGCTCTGAAAGGAGATGAAAGTGCCTTCACTCCGTCGTTCGAAGATGGATCTGTCGTTTATGCTGCGCTAATCAATGAAATCGATAATGCGCTGGCGAAAGACTTCACCGCATCAAGCTCTGTCGGCCCAGGTGACTTTGATCTTATTTATGGAGGAGACGTAGCCAAATGGAGAGGGTTTGCAAATAGTCTAAAACTAAAGATACTAATGAGAGAGGCACTCATCCCCGGTTCTTTAGCACCAGGTAGGATTGCTTCGCTATTGAATAGTGGGGAGACTTTCTTACTTGATCACGCGGCTATCGTGTCATGGGTAGACCGTGAAGGAAAAAGCAATCCATTGTATGAAATCGAGGTTCGAAAAAGTGAAACGCCAAATAATCTCAAAGCGAGTGCGACACTAGTTAACTTCATGGAGTCCACAGGTAATGGTCAGCGACTCAATCAGCTATTTGATTTAAGCAGCTCTGATGCTCAAATCTCTGGCCAACACCAGGGAACCAATAACCTCTCTACGACACAACTAGCACCCGAAACAGTCTCAAATATAACCTTGAGAGCCGTCGACAACATGTTTTTCATGTCTATACCAGAAGCACTCTTTCTGAGAGCAGAAGCAGCCGCGAGAGGTTTTAGTAGTGAAAATGCCATCACTTTATATAATAGCGCTGTAAGAAGCTCATACAACCTTCTTGTGACGACTCTTCCGAATAACCAAGTACCCAATGAAATTGCCTATCCAAATGGCACTATGCAAGAAAATCTAAATGCCATCCTTACCCAAAAATGGGTTGCGCAAGCTAGGATTAATGGTATAGAGGCATGGTTCGACATACTACGCACGGGAATACCTGGTTGGAGTCCGGTTCCTACCAGCGACCCAGGCTATGACCCTTCCTCCACCAACGCTTCGGGAAAACCTCAGATATTGAGTTGGCCATCCGCAGCGGTGACCAGTGAAGATCTGGGACAGTATCCTAAAAGACTACTCTATCCCGATAGAGAGCTGAACCGGAATCCAAATGCACCAGAACAACCTGAGAACGGAATTTTTTCTAGAGTTTGGTGGGATGTTGAAGACTAATCTTGTTCCAAAATTACCGAAAATGATAATTGCTGTATAATGAAATTAACAATAACAAAACACACCATATTTTTACTGGCGATCATAGCATTTTGTGCTTGTAATGATGATCTGGAAACTAGTGGAGTATCTAGAATCACACAGTACCCTTCCTATGAGTTTATTGGGGGAAATCCCTTCATAGCAGCTGAGGATAATGACCTAAGCGAAATTGATGTTGTGGCAAGTTCCGGAGGACAACAATTTGATGTGAGCATCAGTAGTGTATTTGGCAAATACACGAACTATGAAGGAAGCACCATTCCGGCCAGTGGTGTGGATGAATATACCGTAACGTATTCTTCAAATAATGCTGATGGTTTTCCAAGTACGGCGGAAAGAACAATCTATCGTGTGAATACAGGTGACCTTACGCAAGGAAACCTTTCTGGACTATACCTCGCCACAGCAATCAATCTGCGTACCAGTGAGACCTTTGTGAACACACCAATACTAATTTGGCAAACAGGGACGAACACATTCGAGCTTACACATGGTATGGGCGGATTCTTTATTGAGCAGTTCGGGTCAAATGGACGCGTAATTGGCACTGAGATCACCGTCAATAATCCCAACACTTACGATGTATCCTTCTCTGCGGGTTTTTCAGTAATTGATGAAAATTTTAGGCCAAACTACCCTGCAGAGTTTTTCTCTGTGGATATTATCTCCAAGACAATAAACTTTGGTGCAACGATTAGGTTTAGCGCTGCAAATACCACTTCTTATCAAATCACACTTGTACAACAGTCTAACTAAGCAAATGATGAAGAGAACTTTACTAATAGCATTTATCTTATCTGCTTTTTATTCATGTAGCGATGATGATTCGTTTGAGATGACATCTATAGGTGAACTATCTAATGAGTGGCATGTTCGATTACTGCTTCGAAACGGAGATAATACCCTTACTGATGTCGGTAACGGGTATCACCATATGGTAACGGCTAACACTTCCACCGACAATGGCGATTCAATGTGGGTTGATAATCGTAACAATACAACGGTTAGTATTAAGAGTAAAGTAAGCGTCGATACCGATAACCTTACTTTTTCCAATGCCAAATCTGTAACTGAAGTCTATTCTGGGCAACAAATATTCATTAGCGATGGTCAGGTATATAAAGCACTAGGAAAAACATTTGCGGGAAATGTGGTTGACAGTGTCTACTTCGAAGTCGCTTTCAATACCGATACTACCTATGTCATTGGGGGACACCAACGGACAGGTTTTCAAGAAGATGAGATATCCAGTTTAGAGTAATACCATTTATACTATATAATGATGTGTATTTTACTCCTGTTTTTCCCTTCTTCTTCGTTAAAAAGCCTCGCCCTAGCGCTGCTAGGCCTGTGTTTTTTGCCTTGAATAAGAAAAAAACAGTTTCGTAAACTAATACGTCATTATACACCACAAATGGTATAAAATCCTTTTTGACTAAAAAAAAGAGGCTGTCCATAAATTTGACAGCCTTTTTTTGTTTGATCAATTATCATTTTCAATTCGACTCTCCAAATGAGAACTTTATAAAGTTCACAATGGGTATGGTAACTTGTGTTTCGCCGTCAGTACCTATCAATTGATTGATCTCCTCATGTGTATAATTGCTCGCGGTCACTTGAGAAACGATTACTTCATTGTCTTGAAGCTTAGCGATGAACGTATCAGCAGCTTTTATCCTATCCGGGGTACCTCGTTTTGCGATGAAAAAATTAGGGTATGGCTTACCCGAAATAATATTCTCTATAGGTGAAGCTTCGAGATTCTCCGCTTCGTCAGTTCCAAAGGCATTTACTACAAAGGGAACCTCGTCCAAAACCATCGACCTGATATCGTAGGTCTTGGTATCTGACGCTATTACGCCTTTAAGAATTGAAAAAGGTACCCCTCTGCTTTCTAGTAACTCACGGCGCGTTCCTGTCAACGCAACCAAATGCGCTCCTGCACTATGTCCGTGAAGTACCAGCTTACTATTATTCCCACCATAGGAGCTGATGCTGTCATAAATCCATTTTATAGCATCAGCTACGTCATTATTATGGTCTGGATACTTAATCTTATTGGGATCATTTACTCCTGCGGCATCATTTGGACTTAGTCGGTAGTTCACGCTCACCAATATCCAGCCATTCTCTTTGTAAAGACGAACTTTTGCTTGAATGTTGTTCGACTTATCCCCAGTGACAAAAGCCCCTCCGTGTATCCATACTACCACGGGTTTCATGTCTGTAAGATTGTCTGTATAGTACACATCCAGGTTTAACAGGTTCTGATCCACGCCGTCTAGCTGCTTATATGGTATAGTTTTGAGTAGATCAATTTCCTGCTTTGGATTAGCCGTAGAATCCTTGTTATTGTCCTTATCATCAACTGTAGGAGTTACCGGACTTTCTCCATCGCTACACCCTATCAATAGAATAGCAAATAAGAAAAACACTTTCTGTACATCTCTCATGGTTTATTTAGTTAGTATGTGTGAATGGGTGGTCTTACCAACCACCCAAGGTATTTTAAAAAAGACTTCATATTGTGTATGATAGGTTTACATCTGAACTCATTGCACGTTAACTTTTTCTATCATTTCGTTTGATGCATTTTTTATCCTTAGAATATAATCCCCCTTTGCTGGAAAGGCTTCCTTCCTGATCAATTTATCCTCGCTTGAGGTGAACTGGAAGGTGCCAATATGCTTTCCTTCTATAGAGAACACCGCAACTTCTGCTGAACCTGAAATATTTATCCGGATTCCTTCCTGATATCTGGTTTTCAAAGGGTTTGGGTATAAAACAACTTCCTCCTCGACAAAATGACTTTCAATCTCTGCCACTATCGGCACTTCATTCGGGTCAATAACAGAAATGGCGCACAATCCGGTAAAGCCCCCTTCATTGGTAATAACCTCGATGATAGATTGTCCTTTTCTTAGCGCTCTAATTTCACCGCTTTGCCTACCTATTGAGACTATCGTGGCGCTAAAGGATGTCCAACTAACTTCTTGATCTGTTGCATTAGCAGGCTTAACCAGAGCCTCAAGCCTCATAACATCTCCTATAGACAAGGTTGTATCAGGACAATTATGGATCGAAACTCCACTTACCGAAACGGAATCCACAGAAACCGTACATTCGTCGGAGAAACCACCATTGAGACTTGTAACGGTAACAGTAGCTATTCCTGTTGACAATGCAACCACTTTTCCACTTGTCTCTAACAGCAATACAGAGGGATCACTTACTTCCCAAGCCACCCTATTATCTTTTACGGTATCCGGTAGCACAGTGGCCATAAGCTGTACCGTGTCCCCAATGCTCAAAGGGCTAGAGAAACAACTATCTATGGTAACCGCTGTAGCTGACACTGAGTCTACCTCAACCGAACATTCAGCGGTAAACTGACCGTTACCGGTTGTTACCGAAATAACAACTTCCCCATCTGAGACACCGGAGACCACACCGATATCATCAACTGTGGCAATGTTTTCATCAGATGAAGACCAAACCACCTCCCTATCAGAAGCATTTTCAGGAATAATTTGAGAAGAGAGCTCTATTTTCTCCCCTTCGTAAAGCACTTCATCGGGACAGTCACCTAAGGTAATGCCAGCTACTCCAAGTTGCACTACGTTGACTTCGCACGTGTCAGAGATCTCACTACCACCTTTTACCGTCGCAATCACCTTTACCTTACCTTCACTCACACCAATTAAGGTCCCATCTGACAATATTTTCGCAATTCCTTCATCGGTTGTAGACCAGTTTATTTGCCCTTGAGCAGCGTCTTCTGGGGTCATGGTCACCGCCAGCCGAATAGAGTCATTGATAGCAAGGTCGGTTGGACAATTATTGATCTCAACTCCCGTTGCTGCAATACACTCATCAGTGAGTTCAAAGAGTGAAACATCATCCAACCAAACTTTTTCTTTTGATGAAGAAAGAAAGAAGATAATCGCCAAACTAGCATCTTCACTAAGATTCGTTGAATTTGATAAGAAATCTAACGAATACTCCTTCACATCTTTTGAAATGGTCAATGTCTTTTTACTCATAATACCTTTTAGGTCTGGGTTAGTCAGAACCGAAATGTGAATAAGCCTGTCATCAATCTCACTTTTGGCTTTAAATGAAATGTGATAACCTTTCCCCCGGGATAATCCCTTAAAAATTTGTCTTACAATAACATTGTTCTCTGGTGCAGCAGCATTTTTAGGCGTACCTATTTCATCAATTGTAATGGCTGCCGCCTTGCCTTCCATCCCTTCAGTCGTTTCAAACTGCAGTTGAAATTCAGCATCGTTATTACTGGTGAAATCAATACCCTGCCAGCCAGTAGATTCCTCCTCAAAGCTTCCGTTATCAATAAAACTTTCTCCCGTAGGTCGAATTGGGCCAACACATACCGTCGAGTCGGCGTTCACCACAGAAATCGAACAGGAGGCCGTTTTATCATTAGCAGTGGTTATGGTAATGGTGGTATTGCCTATAGATTTTGCTTCCACCAGCCCGTTTGATGATACGGAAATAATATTGCTATTGTAGCCCTCGAAAGTCACATCTTGAGAAGCGCTTGAGGGGGTAACTTGTGTACTGAGCTGCAGACGCTCACCTACTTTGATGGCACCAATGGGACAGTTAGATACCGCAACACTCACTGGATCATTGTTCTCATTTTCACAGCCAGAGGTAATATCTATTAGCGAAAAGTCCCTTATGACGACAGGGATATTCGCGTTACCAATCTGTATTTCCATTCGATAAAAACCAGCTGTATTTGTTACTTGAGGAGTAGCTTTTTCATTATCAATTTGAAACTCATAACTAAACTTCTGATATTTTGGTAATACGGTTAAATCTACTTTAAATATCTGTCCCCAAACTAGTTCGGGATGATTTCTCCCGCCAAAGGCAAAACTCACTTGACGCTCCGACTCAGACCTTATTTCAAAGGACGCCAAATATTTGCGACCATGTTGAATCGGGGCTTCACTTGAATTTACCTCATGACCATTAAGCCAATTCCCAATGGCTATGGAGCCAACTCCTCCTGTTTTTTTAATATTAAAAACCACTAAACCAGTATCAGTTACTTGTGTTTTAACACCGGCTTTATTGGATCCGCGTAGGTTCCAACTCACATTTTCAACTACAGCAACTGTAGTATCAAAAGTTGGGTTGATTATCAAATTTGTTTGACAAGGGACTTGCGCTAGAACATTAAACCTCGCCGTTAAAAGAAAAGAAACCAATATGAGAGGTCTTATCCTGATAAATATATCTCTTGATTGTAACATAGGTATGTGTAGTCATTATGTAGTGAACGGCAAAACTGATCATTGGATCTTCTTTGGTTTTGAGCATCTTGCAAGATTCATTTTTTATAAAGTCCATTTGAACAGCGGATACAAAATCGCATCATATACCTTTCAAACTAACTCTTTTGTGTATTTATCTTATGGATACCATATCAACCAATTCGGAAGGGCTTGGGATTAAAGAAACAAGTACCTAAAATTCTAAACTGGTGAAATCAGATGTGTGTATTCTTGATCACCAGGATGGACTTTTGCGCCCCATTATTTTCCAAAAGTAAAATCATTGTAAATGCCGCTTTGATATAGGAAAAGGGAGACACTGAAAGTGCCTCCCTCAAAATACTTTTCGAAATACTAGGTTATCGTACCTCTACTCTTTCTATTTTCTCAAAGTCTACCCCTTTGATACTAATCATGTATAATCCCTTCTTCTTAAAAACTGAGTGTGGGATAACCGTTGGTTGTCCTGCGGAAAAGTCATACCGCCCTTGTACCTTTCCGTTTATTGAAAAGATTTTGACCTGTACGGCTTGACGAACGTCGATCTTCAAATCAACACTTTCTCCAGAGAACAACGGGTTAGGGAAAACTAAGCTTCTATTTCTTTGTCCTTCTTCTATGACGGATAGGGCAACGCCAACCTCCGACACGATAATATTGCAAGTAGCCGAAATACTACCATCACCAAGAGAAGCAGTAATTGTAGCTGTTCCTGTAGCCACAGCAGTCACCTTACCTTCTGAATCAACGGTTGCTATTGCATCATCTGAGGAAGACCATGATACCGTTGCATTGGTAGCATTTTCGGGAGTCACCATTGCGACTAGTGTTATTTCTTCTGACACTTCCAGAGTTGAATCAGGGCAGCTCTCGATAGCAATAGCAGTAGCCGCCACTTCGTTTATGACTGTGATTTCGCAGGTAGCTGTAAAATCACCATCATTCGTTTTTACCGTTATGGTAGCTGTACCTACAGCAACTGTTGTCACTTCACCCTGAGCATTTACCGTAAGTATAGACTCATCAGATGAACTCCATACTACTGATAAGTCCGCCGCATTTGCAGGAGCAACAACCGCTGAAAGGGTTTTTGACGCTCCTAACTCAATTGAAGCACTAGGACAATCGCTTATAGATACTCCAGATACAGCAATTGGAGACACGGTAATAGCACAGACATCGTCCACATCATCTACTATAGTAGCTACTTTAATATCTGCTGAGCCAACAGCTACTGCACTTACTTCACCATTTTCCCCAACAGTGAGTATATCAGTGTTAGAAGAAGACCAAGTGAGGGTCTTATCCGCAGCATCCTCTGGTGATACACTTGCCGTTAAGGTCAAGGTCGAACCATTCTCTATCGTTCCTTCTGGACAATTTTCTATTGAGACAGAAGATGGCTTTATAGGGTCTACTGTAATTGAACATTCCGCTGTAAATGACCCATCGGTGGTAGTAACGGTAACAGTCGCAGTACCTGAACTTAACGCTGTAATTTTACCTTCACTGTCTACCGATACAATACTGTTATCAGAAGTGGTCCAACTAACTGATGGATCAGTAGCATCTGATGGAGCTATTGCAGCTTGAAGAGACACACTTTCACCAATCACTAATTCTCCTTCTGGACAATCACTAATCGACACTCCAGTTACACTATTTGCTTCTACAACAATCGAGCAGGTTGCTGTTTTTTCACCATCATTGGTGGTGACTGTAATATCTGCACTACCAATACTTACCACTGTTACGACTCCCATGTCACTTACGGTAGCCACTGTCTTGTCAGATGAAGACCAGCTTACGGCAGTATCCGTAGCGTTACTAGGGCTAATGGTATATCCTAAGTCAACTTGTCCTCCTATATTTAAATTACCTTCTGGGCAATTTGTAAGAGAGACACCAGTCACAGCAATTGGAGATACGGTTATCTTGCACTCATCTGTAAAGCTTCCATCTGAGGTAGTTACGGTAATGGTAGATTCACCAATTCCTTCTGCGACAATCTTACCGGCCTCGTCCAACTTAGCTATTGTATCAGCAGAGCTAGTCCAAGTTACCTCTTTATCAGTGGCATCACTAGGTGAGACCGTTGCTGTAAGCGTCAATTCATCATCAACGTTCAACTCTCCTTCTGGACAATTGTCTATGGCTACACCGGTTACAGGTATAGCATTGACCGAAGTTGAAATCATACATGTCGATGTAAATCCACCGTCATTAGAAGTGGCAGTAATCAT
>CAYMST010000138.1:0-12247 GCA_964393115.1 uncultured Roseivirgaceae bacterium
TACCCATCGTAGTACAAATCTTAAATTCAGGATCTAAGCGTATACTCCCCTTATCTCCTTCCATAAGAAGCAGTGTCTGTGGGAACACTTCTTTTTCTAATGGAGAGCTATAAGAAATCTCTTGAATGCATACCACGCCATTCTTCATTTTCAATAGGCTGGTTACCATATCCTCTCCTTTTATAGTCGGATTTACAGTTTGCATTTGGGTATAGATGCTCTCCGCTTCTCCGAAGAAAAACCGAAGCATATCAAACTGGTGGGATCCTTGATCTGTAGTCGCCATTTGTTCTAGCATTGCCAAAAAAGGTTGTGTTTCAAATACTGGAAAAGCGGTATTGAACCATGTCTTACAACGAAATATCTGTCCAATTACACCAGAATCCATAATCTCCTTTACCCTTCGAAATTGCGGTTGCCAGCGGTAGTTTTCATGAATAAAATACTTCACTCCAGCTTCTTGGGTGAGCTGAACCATATTTTTCACAGCCGCCCAATTTGGGGCCATTGGTTTTTGACAAATAACATCCTTTCCGTGTTTCGCAGCTAGTGCAACAAATTTCTCATGGGAATCCACGTCGGTAATGATATCAATAAAGTCAATCTCCTCATTTTCCAACAGTTCCTCCGCATCATCATAAGCCGCAGGTATATTAAATCGTCTTGCAAGTCCTTCAGCCTTAGATTTGGTGCGGTCTAATAAAGCTACACATTCAGCTCCCTTGAGTTCTTGCCACCCCCCCAGCTGAAACTGTGACCAGAAGCCGCATCCAAAAATTGCGAATCTTTTATTTGACATGGTATTAATTTGGTTAGTATTCTTTTAGGTTTTATACAAAATGGACACTAGGATATTTGCTATTTTTCGTGGTTACCCACACGCATTACAGGTGATTCAGTTCTGCTGTTTGTAAGTTTAGATTGTTCGTTAAGAATTCTCGTAACAGATTCATCATGTGCAAGTTTACTTCCCATTGATTAGTGACGGGCACCTTGGTAAATGGAAGCTGCGGCATATAGGGATATGGCCCAAATTCTGGGGTTATGGTGAACGTTTCTCGTCCCTCTCGTTTTGCTTGTTTAGCTAGTTTTAACCACCAGTTTAGGTGGATATCCACAATATATTTCCATTCAGGAGCTCTGGGGTCGTTTACTTGCGGTCCTTCTTCAAACCCAATGCGGGCATGCATATGCTTTGTATGCTTAGCTACGCGATCAATAATTTGCGCTTGGACAGGGTCTTGCATGGTCGATTCAGAGACATTTACCCAATGCGAAAAATCAGCAGCCAGCTTCAATTGTGGCCAAGCCTCCAAGTATTTTCCAATCAAAACGGGAGCAAAAGTAAACTTGCCTCGGTGGATCTCATGAACAATGGACACCCCTGTTTTCCCTTCTATTTCAAAGGCTCTTTCAATGATTTTAGAATTTTCCTCGAACGTGAAGTAATCTTTCCCCGATTGTGAATTGATAAAAATAGGGTTCATCTCTGCTAAGTGTAGCAAGTGACTTTCAAACTTCTTTATATGTCCTGGAAATAGGGATTCAAATTTTGCCTCTACGTGTTGAGCTATCAGAAGCATATCATACTTTAAGATAGCCGCTCGTATTTCATCCTTGATCTCTGGGCGGTCTGGTATCTTTATTTCTACACCATCATAACCCGCATCCCGCGCTTTTTCTATAAATGCCGTGTATGTCATGTGTTCAAGTCCCCAATTAGTAGAGAAAAATTGTAACTTCATATTTACGGTTTTTTTATTTCTAATTAGTGTTTTGGTTTCAGGAAAACGTCCACATTGGTTTGATCAATCTCTACCGCGCCGGTATGTACAATATCCGGTACAGGATAAGCTCCTGATACAGCATCATCACCCGAAATAGAGACTGTTTTATGTCGCATGTCGTACAAAAACTGACCTCCCAGATAACCGAAGAGTTCCCGCTTTTGTCCCACCAAGTAATCAATCACTCCTTCTTTGACCAACATCAGATGCTCTGGTTCGGCATCTACGCTAGTGATACGTAGCTGACCAGCGAGACCAGCTTCCTTTACTGCTAATCCGATACCTGGTCCTGAGTTACTGTCAAAACCGGCAATTCCAGTTAATTCTGGATGTGCAGATATGAGATCTGCTGTTATTTTAACCGCTAGCTCTACGTTAGAGTTATCGTTGTACTTGCCAACAAATTCGATATCTGGATAACCTTTAATAACATCTAGAAATCCTTGAAAACCGCGTTCCATGTTCACTAGCCCAAGAATCCCCAAGCAGGCTACTTTCCCTTTGCCCTTGATCAATTTGACCATCCGTTCTCCTTGCAGCTTTCCAAGTAAATACCAGTCACTTCCGACGAATGAATGGCAACCAGAATTCGGTACTTCGGAGTCATAAACAACCGTTGGAATGCCTTTAGCAACTGCTTTTCGAATGACAGCAGCAATTCCGGGGTCAGCGCCTAACACCAATAAACCTGCAGGCTTAGAAGGTATAACCTGTTCTATGATATCGATTTGTCCTGGTACATCCCAACTCGATGGTCCTAGAATACTCGTCTTAACCCCGATGCGTTTACCCCATTCGCTAAATGCCTTCTGATCATGGTTTACAAACATGGGCATGTTCATAGCCGTACCCACCATGATATATTCTTCTGATGGGTCGGTTTTTTCAAAAGTTTCATAGGCAGCTCTACCTAAGTTAGAAACCGAAAGAAGAGCCTTGGTTCTTTTAGGAGGTTCACATGCGCTTGACAGCACAGTTAATAGCAGAAATATCTGGTAAAGGGTCTTCATGATTTGTTGATATTTTTAGAGTGCGCTTTTAGAAGTTGATCTGTTCCTACCGCCAAGATCAGAAATATCCCTAGTATTATCTCTTGCCAATAGCCTGATACACGACTGAGGATGAGCATATTGTTCATTAATCCCATAAATGCTGCCCCGAGAAAAGCTCCCCAGATTTTTCCTTTTCCTCCTGAGAGACTTGCACCACCCAAAATCACAGCTGTAATCACACGTAATTCCATGCCTGTTCCGGCCGTAGATAAAGCTGCCCCAAGTCTAGAGCTCAATAATATACCAGCGAACCCAGCCAAAAAAGCCGACAGTGTTAAGGCCACAATTTTCATTTTGACAACTGGAATACCAGACAAACGAGCAGCGCGTTCATTTCCTCCGATATAATAAAACCTTCTAAAAAAGACGGTTCGACGCATCAGAAAAGCAAATAGACATATAGCACTTAACATGTACCAGACGGGTGTCTGAAGCCCAAGTATTTTAGTTTGGCCTATGTAGATGAAGCCGTAAGAGAAGTTTTGCAATCCTCCGCCACTGAGTAAAATGGCAAACCCTCTTACTATTCCCATCATGGCCAAAGTTTGGATAAGAGGATTGATACCTGCTCGTGCGACAAGCAACCCATTGAGGATACCAATTATAACAGACCCTGTAAGCGCCGCAGCAATTGCCCAAGCAAAATGGACATGATGGTAATACATTAAATAGCCTGCCAGTCCTCCAGCAAAGGCCACTACCGACCCGACAGACAGGTCAAACATACCTGCTATCATTAATATCATCATACCAATCGCCACAATACTATCAAGCGATATATTCAGCAATACCTGCGATAAGTTTTCCATGGTGGGAAATTGCTCAGGGTACAATAAGGTCATTACCAAACACAGTATCAGCAGGTTGGCTCCGAGCGTAATTTCTCGGGCTTTCACGGCCTGCATAAATACGCCTTTCCATTCAGCGAATCGATTTGGCTTTTGTTCTATAATAAGTTCTGACATGTCAATTATATAAAGTCTATTTTAGAGCTGCTTCAAAATCTAGCAATACGCTGTTGAAATCAACTCTTTTGTGTAATTATCTTATGGATTCCATATAGTTTGTGGCTGTTGCGTACTTCATAATGGTCTCTTCGTCGGCTTCCTGATGACTGAGTATTTTCACTAATCTTCCTTTACACATAACAGCAATACGATCACAAAGCAGACGTAATTCTGGTAGCTCGCTTGAAATAAGCAGCACACATTTTCGCTGCTCAGTATGTTTGCGTATCAACTGATATATTTCCGTCTTAGCTCCAATATCAACTCCATGTGTTGGCTCGTCAGCAATGAGTACTTCTGGGTTTGTATTAAACCACTTGGCGAATACGATCTTTTGTTGATTACCACCGCTTAGGTTTCCCGTTTTTTGCTGGATAGTAGGAGTTTTAACTCCAAATTTCACGCATAGTTCCAACACCATTTTCTTGGCATTTGTTGGTTTAAACCATCCTTTATTTGGTCTTGTATCCACTAAGTTGCGTGCGACGGATTGCTCTAAATATAACCCAGATTTTTTCCGGTCTTCGGGAATATAAGCTAGTCCTGCTTCCATCATTTGTGATGTGCTTTTGGGCACGATGACTTTGCCGCACAACTGGACTACTCCCGATTTCATAGGTTCATCACCAAACAAAGTAAGCGCAACTTCTGTTCTACCAGCCCCAACTAATCCCGCCAGTCCTAGCACTTCACCCTCTTTGATATCAAAAGTCACCTCTTCAAACCCCTCACCACTTAACCCTTTCACTTCCAATATTTTATCCTTCCCCCGTTGTGAGTGGTATTTCTCTTGCATCAGGTCTCTACCGATCATCTGTCGAATGATCTCGTCTTGAGTGGTGTGGACGGTTTGGAATGTCCCCTGGTAAACCCCGTCTTTTAATACGGATACTTGAGTAGACACTTTCATAATCTCGGCCATCCGATGTGAGATATAAACTACGCATACCCCGGTATCGGTTAGTTGCTTTATGATGCTAAATAATGTTTCAGTCTCCTCGTCTGTAATAGACGCAGTGGGTTCATCAAGTATCAATAGCTCTGGCTCATGGGCAATGGCTTTGGCGATCTCCACCATTTGTTGCTGCGCGGGAGAAAGGTCTGCTACTATTTTTTTGGGAGAGATGTCATTCATACGAACTAGATGAAGCATCTCTTGAGCCCTCTCGTATAACCCCGAGTAATCAATACCACCCCACGCATTGGTTGATTGTCGGTTGGCAAATATATTTTCGGCGATGTTCATTTGGTCGACCAGACTTCGTTCCTGATGAACAATAGAAATCCCAAGGTCTTGAGCATGATGAACATCGTTCAACTGGATCTCTTTTCCTCTCCACAGTATATCACCACGGTCCGGCTGAAGACTTCCTGATATGATATTCATGAGGGTACTTTTCCCAGCACCGTTTTCACCGCAAAGGGCATGTACCTCCCCTGCCTTAAAATCAAGGTTGACTTGATTCAAAGCGCGAACTCCAGGAAAAGACTTTGATATATTTTTCAGTGTCAGCAAAGAAGAAGCCATTTATTGACGGACCAAAAAGTCATTCTTACCACATTCATCTACACCACGCATGAGGTAAAGCGTTCTCAAGGAGTGGTCAGTACCTCCTCCCCCACCATCTAAAAACATTTTCTTTGCCAGCTTACGGTCAAAAACAACGGAGGTGGGCATGTAGCGAAAGGTGATTCCTGGTCTTGGCTGGTCTGACTTATTCGCCTCCGAGCCATGCACTAGATAAACATCATGCATCGTCATTTGACCCGGCTCCAGTACGAGGTCAACAGCTTTAGTTTCATCAAACTTTGTATTTGGTAAGTACTGAGGAAGCGCTACATCGCGACTATTATCTAGTTCATGTGGATGCATTTTTTTTTCGTTGTGCGATCCTGGGATCACGCGTAGACAACCGTTGTCGGTATTCGAATGGCCAATGGCGATCCAAACCGTACAGGTTCCATATGGGCGTATGGGCCAATAATCTCCATCCTGGTGCCACGGTGTTTTTTTACCACTATGGGCAGGTTTGGAAAACAAGCTCGAATTCCAAAGTGCAATATTTGGTCCCATTAGCTGCTCCAGTCTTGCCAGGATTTCTGGATCGCGAGCATATTGTAAAAAACGAGTATCAAAAGCCAATAAGGTTGGGCATAAATGTTCAAACTCAGGATGCTTGTTGGCAAAATATTCCTGATCTTCTTTGAGTCGTTTTAGTGTTTCATCGGGAAGGCGATAATCAGATACTACATATCCATCTTCACGGTATTGTTCTATTTGCTGTTTCGTTAGCATAGTTGGCTTTTTGATTTGAGGTTGGGGAGCAAATGAAGATCTCCGAAGTCAAAAAAGCCCTTCAAATTATTTGGGATTCCTTAAATTTTCTTGGGAATCACCTTTATTTTGGCCTTTAAATCAAGGTTCTTGAGGGAATCGGTTTCTAAACAACTTCCTTTCTATGCTGATTGGAATATTGGAACATACCGTTTCAAATTATACTTGCTGATCAGCTCTCTAAGGACTTTTTTCTGTATTCAGAAGGAGTAATGTTTTTTATTTTCTTAAAATTGTTATTAAACGATTGGATGGTACTAAACCCAACTTTGTAGGAAATCTCTGAGATATTCAGGGAAGAGTGCTTAATCAGGTCACAGCTTTTTTCGATACGAAACCTGTTTAGCTCATGCTTCAGACTTCTTCCCTTATGCTCCTTATAAACAGAGCTAACATGCCAAATACTCAGGTCCAAAATCCGTGCAATCCCATTTACATCAAGAGCGACATTGGCATAATCGGTCTCTATGATTTTATCGATTTTCTGAATTAGAATTGGACTTTCTCGCTGCTCATCTGTGTTCGACTTACGTTGTTTTTTAAATAGTCTCTCTCCTAATATGACCATTAGAACAGGGATTATCAATAACAACCACCATGCTTTATAAGTGAAAAAAACTGGCTTCTCCAATATAAGCGTACCCCACTCACTGGTATTATCATTGTTTCCTCTGAGTGTACGGCTCCAGCTAGATCGATTTACTGTTGACCTTGTAATATCTCGGTCAAAATTTTGAAGATCAAAGCCAATTTTCTGACCACTTGATGGATCAATGTGAAAAGCCTCCCATGGAGCCGAAAACTTGACGACGTAGCCTGAGTCAACATTGAGGTTGTCGTTTAACGTACCTTTTAAATCAACTTCAATATTCATTTGAGCTTCACCCCAGTTTTCAAAGTTTTCTAACTGGTCGTCCCAATGACTAGCCTGATAGTTGGTCTTGATATCTGTGTAAACTTCAAAGTCATCGTGGTGTCTCCATTCTGATTTATTATTTTCGAAATCGAAGGAAATCTCTATTCCATCCGAATTATAAAATGAATAAAACAGGTTTTCCTTTTCGCCTGTAACATGGTTAAGGTGTTCGTCTTCAACACGTATGCTAAGATAAAGTGAGTCTTGATCCCAAAGGCATTTGAAAGTTATTTGATTGTTGTGACCAGCGAAAGAACCCGACATTTTATCCATCGCCATCTTTGAAGAGGTATGCTGACAACCACAGTTTTTGGCATTCAGCTCTTCTCGCCTATCGAGCATGAACATATAATGTTCTCCAGATATAAAGGATTTTCCTAGAACAGTACGCGATCCGTCTTGCCATATTTCAGCTTGGTAATATACTCTACCATCATGAAAAGGACGACAGTCAAGCACATGGATCAAATCTTCATTGAATCGCCATCTACTTCTGTGCTCAATATCTTCTTGGTCAGTAGCCAAATTGAGAAAAGCAGAGTCTATTTGAATCCCTTTTTTTAAAGGAGCTATTTGAAATCTCAAGATATCTGATCTCACCACAGAAAAGGGTTTCGGAGATATTAGTTTAAAATCATCATTAGCCAAACTTTCACAAATGGAGAAGCACTTTATAAGCATGATGCAACCAGCTTTCACTAAATAAGAAGGGAAATTGACAGGCGACCAAACCCATTGTTTTATGGTTGTCATTAGCAGAGATGAAGTGACTTTTCTTGACATTATGATGAAACGGATACAAAAGTATTGAATAATCCCATGTTTCCTTTTGACTTGAGTGGATTCAAAATTACCCTTCTCTTACCTCACATATTTACTTCTTTCCGTTACCGAAGTACAAGTTAGTTTATGAGTCACAGTATATCGTATGCCCTTCTCAATTCTTATGAAGCCAACACTTCGTGAAAAAACAAAATCATCACGTAAGAAATACGTCCATGTTAACCGTAGTAAAAACACATAATTCACAGAAAAACAAGCACTTAAACACGTTAACACAGAGTATTTCTCACAAATCGAACAATACCTACCAAATAACTAAATTATCCATCCGATTGCATTAGTTTTCGTGATTTATAAGGTGATGACTAAAAGAGATAACATGGCTATATTAATTGTTGATGATTCCGCAATGGCTCGTACAGCCATCAAGTTAATGCTTCATGAAAAAGGTATTTATAACATAGATGAAGCTGGTAATGGAAGTGATGCTATTCAAATATTAAAAGATCATAAGATGGATCTAGTCTTTATGGATATTAATATGAATGGTCTTTCAGGTATCGAAACCTCCAGATTGATTATGGATTATTTTAAAGGAATCGGAAAGGAATGTCCTAAGATTGTCGCTGTATCTGGAAACGCGTATAAGGATTGCTACCTGAGCTGTAAAGAGGCAGGAATGATAGGCTATTACCGAAAGCCAGTTGTAGCTCCACTTCTACAAGAAATACTTAGTGCACACTTGATATAGAATCCTTACTTTTTCAATACTCCTCTAGGGTACTGCATCGTGATGCAATGTAAGGATCCGTTCTGTTTAACTAGTGTGCTACAATCTATCAAGACAACCTCTCTATCAGGAAAGAGCTTCATTAGTACCCTTTTAGCTGTCAGATCAGTCGCCACGTTGTAAGTAGGTACCAAGACAGCTCCGTTTATAATAAGAAAGTTAGCATACGTAACAGGTAGACGTCTTTCATCGTCAAAGATTGGAGGCACCATAGGCAACGGAACGAGTTCTAAATTATATCGATTAGCCATCTCTTTTAACTCTTCCTCCATCATAAATAGTTGCTTGAAGTGAGTATCATTTTCATCTTTACATTGGACATAGGCAATCGTATCTTCGTTACAAAACCTGGCTAACGTATCGATATGTCCATCAGTATCATCTCCCTCGAGATGGCCATGACCAAGCCAAAGAATATCAGATACTCCTAATACTTGCTTTAGCTCACGCTCTATTTCCTCTTTTGACAGTTCGGGGTTTCTACTTTTATTCCATAAACAGGAGGTAGTAGACAGCATCAATCCCTTTCCGTTTACCTCGATAGCACCACCTTCTAATACGAACTGATTCATATTAATCCTTGCAACTTTCCCCTGAAAAATATCTGCTTCAAAAAGAGCTTCCGTAATCGCGTTATCGAGATGGTGATCATATTTGTTCCCCCAGCCATTAAATTGAAAATCTAACACCTCTATTTTACCATTATAATAACGGGTAATGCCACCATGATCCCTTGCCCACGTATCATTAGACAGAGCCTCTACCACAATGACGTTGTCCCAGTGTAGATTTGTCCCTCTATTTTCTTCAAAAAACATAGCTGCCGAAGGGACAACCACAATTAGATGCTGCCTCAAACTAATTTCTTCTGCTATTCGCAAGAAGGTCCTTTTGGCTTCTGATAGAATACATTTCCAATCTGACCTTTCATGCGGCCAAGTCAACTGAATAGCATCCTGTTCCCACCACTCAGGAGGTAAAAAAGGAGATTTGTAACTTTTCACAGGAGGTAAAGATAATAGGACATCATCATTCAAAATAAAGCAAGTAATTAAACTAACAACTTACCAAAGTCGATCATATTATTACATTCGTCGAAATAAAGACCTATTTAGTTTAAAGCTGAAAACCTTGTCAAATATCGCACGTAACTCATTTCTTTTATGAGTAACACCATAAAATGAAAGTATTCACGAAATAACCCACAAGAATAACCATTCAAAATATTGAAATAATTCAATATCCCTAAACAATATTTTTTAGTCATCTAGAAACACTGCGGTATTCAACAAATCTAAGGGTACCTATGGCCCACTGCCCCAATCGAAATTTTCATTATCATGAATATCAAACACTTACCTTAGTATAGTCAAAATAGCAAAAATGGTATATCGAAATATATTTATCGCTCTGATTATCTTGTGTTCTACTCTTTCACTCCAGGCACAAGAGGATCATTATGACAAAAAAATACCCAAAATTATACAAGGAGAGGTGGGTAAGCGGTCAACATTTGAAATTGTTATTGATGTAGAAGAAGGGATACAAATTAATGAGGAGTACCCACATAATGTGCAAAAGGTCCAGGCCGACTCCGAAATTCTAATCACTAGTACAAACGCCACCGGACTAATTGAAGGCCAAAAAATCACTTATCCGATTAGTTTCATTCCAGAAGTGGGTGGAAAGTTTACCATCATGGGTGAAATACGCTTTTCATTGACATATGAGGATCATCGGCATTTGGAAATCTTTCATTTTAATGTAGAAGTAAATGTGAACCAGCCCGAAGGGCTTTAACAGTTACTTGGATCCACTGCCTATAAAACCATTTTCACGGCGATCAAATAGTACATTGAAAGAAGTCAAACTGCCGTAAATCTTCGTTATATATTGTTGTAAGTTAACTTTTTCTTCGTCTTGAAGATTAGAACTATTTATCCGCTGTTCCATTACCCTTAGCTTATCTCTTACCATAACTATCTTATGAAAAAAAGTTTCGATAGGAAGTTCGTAAGGTTTGAGGTCTTGATTTTCTGGTTTAAATACTAGCGTTCCGCCATGCCATTTATCACCTAAATCAATCTCTAGCTGTTCATCAGTAATACTTCCAAGGACCTTTTTTAAAGTTTCTTCGATCGTTTGAAGGCTTACAATGTCTAGACGCGGTTCTACTTCTTCTAAAATATCCAAGCACTCGATTGCTTGCTCTTTAGGAATCTCCTTAACACCGTGATTCACAAATGAAATGATTAGGTCCTGAACGGCATTTTGTATGACAATCCCAACTCCTAGTTCATTATGTTTTACTCTTGAACCTATTCCTAAATCCATAACTACTAAATTATAGGTCTAATTGACCAAATATTGTTCCTTACTAAAGACGTTAAATTTGTCAAATCTTAAAAGTGCTCCCCCTTTTCCGAGCCGACTAATATAGGAAAAGATCGACTTCTAAAGTTGTCTTAAGTTAAAAGGGGAGGTTATTGATAGATGGAAACTTCTGTGGAACCTATATCATATTTTACATCTGCCTTAGCTGATACTATATCTAATACCTCATCCAACGATGCATTATCAAAATTAACTGTTATTTGAGGGTCTTTATCTATATCTAATACAAATCTTTTCTGATAGTAAGAAGACAAATGAGAGGTCAATTCAGTCAGTGTCACATCCATAAATTCAAACTTACCTGTATGCCAACTTAGGAGGTTTGTCTTTAATACCTTTTTATCAAACCCATTATTGATAATGGAATAACGAACTTGTTCATTCTGTTTTAAGGTAATCACTTCGGCATTTCGTTTCAAACTACGTACTGCTACCGAACCACTAGTAACGCCTACAGTAACCTCCTCTCCTCCCTTGGCATTAACATTAAAAGAAGTTCCCAATACCTGAACAATCGCAGGACCGGCTTGGATCACAAATGGCTTACGCTCATCTCGTACAACGTCAAAATAAGCTTCTCCACTCAACACTACTGCACGTTTTTGTGTAAAATCCTTTGGGTACTTAACCCAGGCTCCACTGTTGAGCCACATTACACTACCATCCGGAAGGTTAATTTTTCTTTTACCGCTTTCAACATTTACTACCTCAAAGGCACTTTCTGTCTCTCCTTGTAATTCACTACTTATAGGAAAGTGCGATACCAAATAAGTAATCGCTAACATCAATACGACAGATACTATAACCCTACCAGCCATCCTCCAGGATAGTGTTTTAATCTGCTTTTTTATTTTAACTGGGGGATTTAAATTGGAGGATAGTTCTTGTTGCATCTTCTTCCATATTTCTTCAGGGTCTGATTTGTCGTCTTGTTCGAGTTCAATAGTGTCCCAAATTTTCTTTAATTCTTCTAGTCCTTTCTCATTTTCTTTTTTCTCCAATACCCATTCTTCAACCACCTTCTTTTCTTCATCGGAATAGTTATCGGAGATGTATTTTGCGGCGACTTTCCAATCTAGCCTACTCATATTTCATTCGGTGTTCGTTTATTTGACAATGAATTTATATAATACCCTCAGTAAAAATCAGAATAAATAAAAATTCTTTTCTTTAATATCCAAAA
>CAYMST010000139.1:0-12241 GCA_964393115.1 uncultured Roseivirgaceae bacterium
ATTTGGAATTCTTGGAGACGGGAAAGAAGTCCCTCAAGTTGCCATGGCTAGAGCATTTAAAGTGGGTGATATACGATCGGGGTATTATCGAGATCAAACTTTTATGCTAGCTATTGATCAATTATCGCTGCAACAATTTTTTGCTCAATTATACGCGCATACCGATGTTCATCATGATCCTTCTTCTGGGGGACGTTTGATGAACTCTCATTTTGCTACAAGGTTTTTAAATGAAAAAGGTGAGTGGAAGACACTTACCGATATGAAAAATAGCACCTCTGATGTTTCTTGCACGGCAGGACAAATAGCTAGGTTAATGGGATTGGGATATGCTTCTAAGCTTTATCGTAACAATCCTGAGTTGAATGACTTGCAAGATTTTTCTATTAACGGCAACGAGGTCGCCTTTGGTACGATAGGTAATGCAGCTACAGCTGAAGGTCACTTCTTTGAAGCAGTGAACGCCGCAGGAGTACTCCAAATCCCCTTGGTTTTATCTGTTTGGGATGATTACTTTGGGATTTCAGTGCCTAATGAATATCAAATCACAAAATCGGAGATATCTGAAGCGCTTGCGGGCTTTCAGAGAACCGAAGATAAGAAGGGAGTCGAAGTCTTAAAAGCTAAGGGTTGGGACTATGCGGAACTTTTTGAGGCTTACCAGTATTTAGCCCGAATAGCTCGGGAGGACCATGTGCCATCAGTGCTACATGTTACTGAACTAACACAACCTCAAGGGCATTCTTCATCTGGCTCTCATGAACGATATAAGACTGCTTCTCGGTTAAAATGGGAAGCTGAATATGATTGTAACCTACAGTTTCGTCATTGGATATTGAGCAATGGTATTGCTGATGAAACTACACTTGAAAAAATTGAGAGTGATTCTATTGATGAGGTTAAAGTAGCTCGAACAGCGGCATGGAAAGCATATAAAAAGAGCGTTAACCATTATTTTGTTGAGGGCAAGACACTGGTAAAAGCCTTGTCCGAAAAACTGCCTGCATGTAAAGCGGATATTGATGCGAAAATCAAGGAGTTCGAAGGGATACTCAATCCATGGAAAAATGATTTGGTTAAGCTGATAAAATATACACTACGTAAGGGAAGAGGAACCAAAAGTGCAGAACGTGATGCATTACTGCAGTGGTTTGGTAAATCCAGTGAGATTTGGGAGAAAGAATACAGCTCCCTATTACACAGTGAGTCGAACAAAGCGGCAGTTCATATCCAAAATATCCCCCCATTGTATAACAATGATTCGGAGGTGAAAGATGGGCGTGAAGTGCTGAATAAAGGGTTTGAACTATTACTCAAATCTGACCCAACCATTTTTGCAATCGGTGAGGATGTGGGTAAAATTGGTGATGTAAATCAGGGTATGGCTGGTTTACAAGATAAGTTCGGTGAAATTAGAGTCACTGATACAGGAATACGGGAAACAACTATTGTTGGTCAAGGAGTAGGGGCGGCTTTGCGTGGACTGCGACCGATCGTAGAGATCCAATATCTAGATTACATCTATTATGGTTTAGAAACCATTACAGACGATTTAGCTTGTTTACATTATAGAACTAAAGGAGGGCAAAAGGCTCCTGTGATCATTCGTTCAAGAGGACACAGACTTGAGGGAGTATGGCATTCTGGTTCACCTATGTCAACACTTTTAGGTAGTGTAAGGGGTGTTTACCTTTTGGTGCCAAGGAATATGACACAAGCCGTAGGGTTTTATAACACCATGATGGATTCGGATGATCCTGCCATTATCATAGAAACTCTTAATGCGTACAGAAAAAAAGAGCGCATGCCGTCAAACTTGAGAGAAATACGTACGGCTCTAGGTGTGCCTGAAATATTGAGAGTTGGTAGTGATGTAACGGTAGTGACGTATGGAGCAATGTGTGATATATGTCTTGAAGCGGCAGGTCAGTTGGAAGAGGTAGGTATAAACTGTGAGATAATAGATGTACAGTCGTTGCTCCCTTTTGACAAAAATCAAATAATCCTGGAATCGTTGAAAAAAACCAGCAGAATCATCTTTGCAGATGAAGATGTTCCTGGAGGGGCAAGTGCATTTATGATGCAAAAGGTAATAGATGAGTTCGGTGGTTTTGAATACTTAGATGCAAAACCAGTTACCATTAGTGCGAAAGAACATAGGCCCGCTTACAGTTCTGATGGAGATTATTTTTCAAAACCCAATGCTGAAGAAGTTTTTGATGCGGTCTATTCGATTATGAATGAGGCGAGCCCAAATCAATTTCCGTCATTATACTAATTATTAATTTCAAACTCAAACAAGTAAGGCTCAGATTGGGCCGTATTGCTTCGGTTTCCTGCTAAATCTATGATCTGTACCTCAGCAACGATAGAATCAATTAGAATAGCTTGTAGACTGGCATCTTCTGTTTTGAATTCATATTTTATGGTTCCTTCCTTGGAGTTCTGAAATGGTCCGCTGAAATTGAACTCGGGAATTATGGTTGGGATTAATACATCAGGAAAGCACTGGAACCCTTCCGTTCCAACAAAATTCAGGTTCTCTTTCGAAATGACCTCTAGAATTCCGTTACTTTTTTTGTAAAGTGTTATGAACAGGTTTATCACATCTTTTCCTGGTGAAGTTAAAAACCCTTCTCCTTGATTAAACTCTCTACCAACATAACTCGCTTCAAATATGTCGAGACAGTCAAAGTTGTCTAATATTTCTTCAACTGAGTTGACAATTATATGAGTGGTGTCAAAACTTAGTGAAGTTGGATAAGTGACCGAATCGACTTTAATTCTTTCGATACCTATTTTGCCTGGGTCTATAGTAGAAGTGGCTACCAAAAACTCTGATCCTATCCTGAAAAAGCGCTTTCTAGGCTGGCGAAATTGAAATATATCCCCTTCGTTATCTCTGTAACTAAATGAAATGGTGAGCTTGGCATCTTGGTTTCCATTCACGTTGTCCTGGAATGCCAGCTCAACACCAGAAATAGAAGGAACCGTAGGGTATTCGGGCTCTTCGTAACATGCTGTTATAAACAGCATCGTTAATGATATGAGGGTAATATTTAGAAATGAGATGCTAACTTTGTTATGCATGTTTATTTGAATTCCTTATTAAAACGCTAATTATACCCAAATTGATCTGCTGATGAATGACAATTCATTAACTTTTGTATCAGACAAAGATAAAAACTGGGACGAATTAGTCATGGAAGTATTCCATAGACAGTCACAAGAATGCCAAATCTATAAAGAATATCTCAAGGCGCTCAAAATCGATGTAGATCAAATCACTAGTATTGAGAAGATTCCTTTTCTACCAATTGATTTTTTTAAGAATCATGAAATTAAATCTAGAAAATGGGCAAGCGAAACCGTATTTAAAAGTAGCGGGACCACCCAAGGAGTGAGAAGTTGTCATCATGTTAGGGATTTGAAATTTTATCTAACACACTCTAAAATACTGTTTGAAGAGTTCATAAATGTGTCTAATATTCCTATTCTGGCGCTTCTACCTTCTTATCTAGAACAAGGTGATTCTTCACTGATTGCCATGGTAGATTACCTAATTCGTTCGAGCACAAGTTTTTTTTCAGGGTTTTACGAGGATACTGAAGAATTAAAGCGAGTGATGTTTCAACATGAAGGAGAGAATAAGCCGTATGTTGTATTCGGTGTTACTTATGCTTTACTAGATTTCTCCTCTGTTTTCGAGAAACCTATTAAAAATGCTATTATCATAGAGACTGGTGGAATGAAAGGGAGAGGGAAAGAACTTACCAGGAAAGAATTACATGAAACTTTAAAAAATAACTTTGGTATTGATAGGGTTTATTCGGAATATGGCATGACAGAACTGATGTCACAGTTTTATTCGGACGGCGACGAGTGGTTTAGACCGAACGGTTTTGCTAGAGTTTACGTTAGAGATCTTAATGATCCGTTTGTGATTCACGACAGAGGTTCTGGTGTTTTGAACATTATTGATTTAGGCAATATTGATACGTGCTGTTTCGTTGCTACTAATGATGTTGGTGAATTGGATAAAGATGGTCATTTTAAAGTCCTTGGGCGACTTGATAACAGCGATATAAGAGGTTGTAATCTGTTGTATACGGGGTCATAGAAGAAAAAGAAGATGTAGTAGACATTTTCTTCTGAGTAATTATGATGTCTTTCATGGATATTTAAATTAATAATTGATATTATTGTACCATAAAAATCAGGTGAAATGAAAAGAAAACTGCTTTTGATTTTGTTCGTAGCGACTTTATTGGGCGCTTGTACTCAAAGAATCTGTCCGACCTATGCTGATAAAGGTGTTCCTGAAGTAGAAGAAAAGATGAAATAAATATACTTTTAGATGAATATGCGGTCTAGTCCGCATATTTTTTTACATCTTCAATCGTAATATTTGAGCCTGAAAGTATCACTAAGCGCTCAATGCAATTCCGAAGTTCCCGTATGTTACCGCTCCAATCCTTCTTCATAAGCTGATCGATAGCTTTTTTTTCAATATTTTTTTTGGTGGCTCCGTATTCCTTAGCAATATCATCTAAAAACTTATTTATTAACAACGGGATATCTGCTTTTCTGTCGTTCAGTTGTGGTACTTTAAGTACGATGACACTTAGTCTATGATAAAGATCCTCTCTGAACATTTGATTTTTGATTTCCTGTTTTAAGTCTTTGTTGGTTGCCGCGATCACTCTTACATCAACTTTTATTTCTTTGTCACTGCCCACACGGGTGATCTTTTGTTCTTGGAGGGCTCTTAGTACTTTAGCTTGGGCAGTTAAGCTCATATCTCCAATTTCATCCAGAAAAATTGTCCCACCGGAAGCTTGCTCGAATTTCCCTATCCTTTGTTTGATAGCAGAGGTAAACGCCCCTTTTTCGTGTCCAAATAACTCACTTTCAATAAGGTCGGCTGGAATGGCAGCACAATTTACTTCGATCATTTGCTTCTTGGAGCGTGGGCTGTTTTGGTGCAATCCTTTGGCCACAAGCTCTTTGCCTGACCCATTGGGTCCGAGTATGAGTACACGAGCATCTGTTTGACCAACGCGCTCAATATTCTGTTTTAGTTCTAGTATTTCCGGTGTTTCACCAATAATTTCATTTTTCTTTGAGTATTTCTTCTTTAAGACTTTAGATTCAGTTATTAACTCTTTTTTATCAAGTGCATTCTTAACCGTTATAAGCAGCCTATTGAGATCTGGTGGTTTTGAAATGAAATCATAGGCTCCTTTTTTTACTGCTTCTACTGCGGTTTCGATGGTTCCGTGAGCCGATATCATAATAATTTGGACATCAATATCATGGTCTACAATGTAGTTTAATACATCTAAACCGTCAGCTTTTGGCATCTTGATATCGCAAAGAACCAGATCATAGGAGGTTTCTTTGAGCTTGGATATTCCTTCTAATCCATCTTGGGCTTCATCTATTGAATAGTTCTCGTACTCCAAGATTTCCCGAAGGGCATTTCTAATACTCTTTTCATCATCTACAATAAGTATTTTGCTCATAGTGTTTTCTTATTTCTAAGTAACAATAATAATGAAGTAGCGGTTTTTTGTTTGAATAGAGAAACATATTTTGTTGGTTACAAAAAGTGTGCCTGTTCAAAGGAATGAGGAAAAAATGAGTAAGCCTATAAGCCGGATTCTGTTCTCCAAAGGAGTTTTCGTCATTTATCTAGAACTTACGTTGCCATAAGTCTCTAACGATCTACCCATATTGTATTCTTTAAAAGAAAAGAGCGGGCCGCCCTTATTACAATACCTATTTGATCTTTCAACCCACAAGGTTTACCATGCCCTTCATATCACTATCAAGGCGGTGAGCTCTTACCTCACCATTTCACCCTTACCAACGTTAGTTGGCGGTATACTTTCTGTTGCACTTTCTGTTCTCATGTTTCCATAAGACCTCCCCGTTAGGGAGTGTGGTGCCCTATGTTGCCCGGACTTTCCTCTTGACCTAATTGGCCCAGCGACGAAACGGCTTACTCACTACAAATCTAATGACTAATATCTTGCCGTCATAAATAGACTTAAGTCAGTGTATTTGATGCCGAATTTACGTGCTAGGTATATATTGGTGAGATTGCCTTTATACGTATATACCCCTTTAAGGAACCATTTATGAGAATAAATCATATCCTCAATTCCTCCATTGTCACATACCTGCTGTAAAATGGGGGTGAAGATATTGCTTAATGCTATTGAGGCAGTCATGGGAACTCGAGCCGCTAGGTTTGGAACACAATAGTGTCGTACTCCCCACTTGTTATAGCAAGCGTTACGCATACTTCTCGATTCAGAAGTTTCGATACAGCCACCTTGATCAACGGTAACATCAATGACGACGGCTCCTTTTTTCATTTGTTTCACCATTTCTTCCGTTACGACCACTTTATTTTTACCCTTATCGGCTCTTATTGCTCCAATGAGTACATCAGCTCTTTTTAAGGAGTCGAGTAATGTGACATGATCAATGGTAGACGTAAACACATGATGACCAAGTGTTTCTCGAATGCGTCGTAGCTTGTAGACATTATTGTCAAAAATTTGGATATCTATGCCTAGCCCTAGTGAGGCTCTTGCGGCGTATTGCGCAACTGTTCCTGCTCCTAATATGACGACTCTTGTAGGAGGTACTCCTGTTATCCCTCCAAGCATAATGCCTTTACCACCATTAGCCGAACTGAGTTGCTCGGCGGCAATAAGCATTACGGTACTACCCGCTATTTCGCTAAGTGCTCTGACGATCATAAGGCTTCCTTCTTGATCCTCCATGAACTCATAGCCAATTGCTGTTATTTTCTTTTTGTTTAAGGCATGAATAAATTCCGGTGATTGTCTACCCGTTTGAAATGCCGATATAAGCGTAGCCCCTTGCTGAAATTCTTCTATTTCATCTAAAGTAGGTGGCTCAATCTTTAAGATAATATCAGCTGACAGCGCTTCTTTGTGTGAGTAGACAATTTTTGCTCCGGCGTTACTATAATCGACATCCTCAAAATTGGCATGTATTCCAGCATGAGACTCTACTATGATGCTGAGTCCATAATTCGTGAGAACCTCAACTGCTTCAGGTTTTAAGGATACTCGGTTCTCCTCGTCTATAAACTCTTTAGGAATTGAAACAGTTAAAGAATTGCTGTGGTTTTCAACCGCTAAGAGCGATTCTTTTGGATAAATACTTGCACCAGATTTTATCTGCATCTTCTCAAATCCTTCATCCATTGCTTGCTACAGTAATATGCCTTGAATTTTGATCTTCTAAGTTAATATTAATTTCTAAATTTTTTTGAGGAAGTATTTCATGAAGGAGCTCCCCGGCCATGTCAGGCCATTCAATAAAACAGTAGTTTCCTGAATTTAAGTACTCTTCTATCCCTATTTCCATCAGCTCCTCTGGGTCTTTTATTCGGTAAAAGTCAAAGTGATTAATAGATTGGTCAGTGTCAGTAATATATTCATTAACGATACTAAAAGTAGGACTACTCATCGAATCTACGACGCCTAGGAATGCGCCTAACTCTTTGATAAATGTAGTTTTTCCCGCACCAAGGTCCCCACGAAAAAGCCATACTTTGATGTCCGAATATTGATTTAAAATTTCTTCAATGACATGTGTCAAATCAGAAATACTACTGACTTTATAGTCTTTTGACATCATTTTTTTGACGACAACGAAATAAAGGGAACAACCATTTCTTCTAGAGAAACACCACCATGTTGAAAAGTATCTGTATAATACTTGACGTAATAATTGTAATTATTTGGGTAAACAAAAAAGTCCTCTTCGGTAGTAAAGGCATAACTGCTCGTCATAGTCCTTCTTGGAAGAAGAATTTCTCTTGGGTCATTTACCGCAAAAATGGAGTTGTCTTTGTGAGAAAGGTGTTTACCTTGTTTATACCTTAGGTTTGTGCTCGTCTCACGATCTCCAAGGATACGTACTGGCTTTTTGACTCGAATGGTTCCGTGGTCGGTAGTAATGGTGACCTTTACTTTTTTGTTTGAAAGTCTTTCCAACAACTCATAAAGAGGAGAATGTAAGAACCAGCTTTTTGTTAACGACCGGTATGCTGCTTCATCAGAAGCGAGCTCTCGTATCATTTTCATGTCCGTCCGAGCATGAGATAGCATATCTACGAAGTTGTAAACTATAGCATTTAAATCGTTGCTTAGTAGATTACTAAGGTTATTCAACACTTGTTTTCCTTGGTCATTGTTTAAGACCTTGTGATACGAATGTTTTATATCATATCCGTTTTTTTCCAAGTTTCTTGCTAGGAATTTTCCTTCATTATCATTCTTTGGTTCTTCCTGATCTTCATTTACCCATAATCCGCCTTTCTTTTCCATGTCTAATGGCATTTCCCCAGAGAATAGGGCGTTTCGTGCATACATAGTAGTAGTGGGAAGTATGGAGTAAAAATGTTGCTCTTGGTCCACTTGAAGATGCTCGTTTACCAAAGGTTCAATTACTTTCCATTGATCAAACCTTAAGTTGTCGATTACTATTAAGAAATGAGGCTCTTCCCCTAAGTGAGGAAACACTTGCTTTTTTAATAATTGATTGGATAGAATTGGGCGACTAACATTGGGATCGTTTAGCCAACTTTTGTAGTTATTTTTGATAAAGCTGGAAAAGTTTCGATTGGCCTCTGTTTTTTGGGTGTTTAATACATCGATCATACTGCGATCGCCTGAGTTTTCTATTTCCAACTCCCAATAAACCAGTTTTTTATAAAGCTCTGCCCATTCCACATGATCCATGTCATCGGAAAAAGCCATGCTGATATTCATAAAGTCTTGCTGATATCCTTGATTAGTTTTTGCGCTTACAAGCCTTTTATTATCCAATAGTTTCTTAACAGAAAGGAGTATTTGGTTTGGGTTTAAAGGCTTTATAAGGTAGTCAGCTATTTTTGATCCAATAGCCTCCTCCATGATGTACTCTTCTTCACTTTTAGTGATCATCACCACAGGTAGACTTGGTTTTGCTGACTTGATAATGGGCAGTACCTCAAGACCTGTCATGCCAGGCATGTTTTCGTCGAGAAATACTAAATCGAAGTTCTCGTCATTTAATACGTCTATTGCGTCGGTTCCGCTGTTCACTGATGTAACTGAATACCCCTTTTTCTCCAAAAACATAATATGGGGTTTTAGTAATTCAATTTCATCATCAGCCCATAGAATCCTATAGTTTTGCATAAACTTTATTGGTTTTGAATAAACGTAAAATAATCAATGACCCTATTTATGGGTTTGTTTCCATAAACAACGCGCTAATTTACGACATTATTGAGCATCGTTACTTTCAGCGGCTGAGAAGAATACGACAACTTGGGTTAACAGACTACGTCTATCCGGGTGCTTTACATACAAGGTTTCATCATGCACTTGGTGCCATGCATTTAATGACATTAGCACTCAACTCCTTGAGGGAGAAGGGACATTTTATCTGGGATAACGAATTTGAAGCTGCTCAAATCGCTATTTTATTGCACGATGTTGGCCATGGTCCGTTTTCTCACACGCTAGAATATAGTTTGATAAAAAATGTTAATCATGAGAAATTGGGACTTTCTATTTTCAAAAAGCTTAATGAAGACTTTGATGGTCGTTTGAATTTGGCTATTCAAATGTTTTCAGGAACGTATCACCGTCCTTTTTTTAATCAGTTGATATCAAGTCAGTTAGATGTAGATCGTTTAGACTATTTAAAGAGAGATAGCTTTTTTACTGGTGTTGTGGAGGGAAATATTGGTTCTGAGCGCATTATCAAATTATTAGATGTGTCCAACGATAACCTGGTAGTAGAAGAAAAAGGGATCTATAGTGTTGAAAGTTTTCTCAATGCGCGACGGATTATGTATTGGCAGGTCTATTTACATAAGACAAGTGTTGCGGTGGAGAGGATGATGATTGAAGTGATACAAAGGGCTAAAGATTTGGTGAGAGCCGGACAAAGAGTACCCGCGACACCTGTATTTCAACATTTTTTGGAAAGGGATTATTCCATGGACGATTTTGAGAGTGACGCTCAGTTGTTAGAATTATTTACCCTATTGGATGACACAGATATTTGGTCCAGTGTTAAGATGTGGATGAGTCATGAAGATAAAGTATTAAGGCTACTGAGTAAAATGATCGTCGAACGGAAACTATTTAAAATAGAGATCACGTCTGACGCTGTTGATAAAGAAAGAAGAGACATAATAGTAGGAAAAGTGTGTTCAGATTATGGCTTGAGTAAAGAGGATAGTAAATATTTTGTTTGCAAAGGAGGAATTTCTAATGCTGCTTATTTACCCAAAGAAAAGTCTATATACGTGCACCACAAGTCCGGGAACATAAGTGATATCGCTGCGGCATCGGATTTGCCAAATATCAAAGCCATGCGCAAAATCGTAAAGAAAAATTATCTATGCTGGCCCAAAAATATATCTTTGTGACGTTTTTGGAGATATGGAATTTAGCATAAGTCAGGTTGCCTCAATTATAGGTGGTGAAGTAGATGGAGATGGTGCCGAGATGGTATCCAAACTGTCAAAAATTGAAGAGGCTGAAAAAGGGTCTATCTCTTTTTTGGCGAATATGAAATATGAATCGTTCATCTATTCCACGAATGCCTCGGCGGTAATAGTGTCTAAAGAGTTTGAGCCGAAGAGCGAAATATCTTCAGCACTAATAAAAGTAGAGGATCCTTATACTAGTTTTTCAGCTCTGCTAGAAGAGTATTATCGTATTCAGTCGTTTAGTAAGAAAGGTATTGAAGAACCGTCTTACGTGGGAGATAATACGACCACTGGGTCAGATATATACCGTGGAGCTTTTTCCTATATCGGCCATAATGTTCGCTTAGGAAATAACGTCAAAATATATCCTCAAGCTTACATAGGAGATAACGTCAGTATAGGCGATAACACTATTATATATTCAGGAGTCAAGATTTATGCCAACTGCCAAGTAGGAAGTCATTGTGTTATACATTCCGGAGCTGTTGTAGGTAGTGATGGTTTTGGTTTTGCTCCACAACCTGACGGTACTTACAAAACCATTCCACAGGTTGGAAATGTTATTATCGAAGATTTTGTAGATATAGGAGCAAATACAGTTATTGACTGTGCGACTATGGACTCTACTATCATTAAGAAAGGTGTTAAGTTGGATAACTTAATTCAAGTTGCACATAATGTGGAAATAGGCTCAAATACCGTTATTGCCGCTCAGTCAGGAGTCAGTGGTTCTAGTAAAATCGGCAGTAATTGTATGATTGCGGGACAGGTAGGTATTGCGGGACATCTAAAAATCGCTTCAAATACTAAGATAGGTGCGCAGTCTGGGATATCCGGTACCATAAAAGAGGATGGTAAAACGGTGATGGGAAGTCCAGCATTCGACTTAAAAAAGTTTTACAGAAGTTACGCGCATTTCCGTAGGTTACCACAGGTGATGGAAAAAATGGCAGAACTAGAACAAAAAATCTTAGATTTGCCGACTTTCAAGAATTAGCATGAAAATATATCAACACACTATTAAAGATTCCGTAACGGTATCGGGTGTCGGACTGCACACAGGTGCTAAGACCAATATGACATTTGAACCTGCAAGTCCGGATCACGGTATAAAGTTCCAACGGGTTGACCTTGAGGGACAACCAATCATTGATGCAGATGTTGATAACGTAATTGATCTGTCACGTGGGACTACCATTGGTCTAGATGAGCAGACCAGAGTAGGTACCATAGAGCATACACTGGCCGCGCTAGTTGGTTTAGAAATAGATAATGTGCTGATTAAGATAGACGGGCCCGAAGCGCCTATCATGGACGGTAGTTCTAAGTTATTTATTGATGCTATATTAGAAGTTGGACTTCAAGAGCAGAATGCACAACGTAACTTTTTTGAGATCACCGAGAGTGTCCATTATAAAGATGCAGATCGAGATGTTGAGATTGCGGCACTCCCACTTGATGACTACCGAGTTACGGTAATGGTGGACTATAATAGCCCAGTTTTGGGTAGTCAGCATGCTTCACTTACGGATATAAGTGATTTTAAAGATAAAATAGCCAGCTGTAGAACCTTTTGCTTTTTACATGAGTTGGAGATGCTTCATAAGCAAGGACTCGTGAAAGGAGGGGATTTAAATAATGCAATAGTCGTAGTTGATAGGGTAGTCAAAGATGATGAACTAGGTCATCTGGCGAGCTTGTTCA
>CAYMST010000140.1:0-12180 GCA_964393115.1 uncultured Roseivirgaceae bacterium
TAACGCCGAACAGATACCTAGAACCTGAATGGTAATTGGGTTATCATCCGAAAGAGGATCAGCAACTAGTTTTTTTCTTCTTTTCGAGAGAAGCGGCTCAGCTGGAGCTTTTACTTCTTCTACTTTCTCAAGAGTTTCTGTAGACATAATATGCTCTATTTATTACTCAGCTACAGCTAATCCGCCCTGAGTTGATTTTGTATTACTAATAAATGCCGAATAAAACTTCAAATAGCTAAGAAGCATTTCGTTAACACCGTTTCCAGTCATGGTAGCACCAGACATTCCATCAACGTGGTGATCATCTAATGGAAGCCCTTTCTCTCCTTTCACCATCGATACAGATTGTAAAGAGTTAGCGCCATCAAACACCTTTTTTCCTTTATAGCGATCCTGAATTTCCGCTGACGAAATCCTCGCGCCCAAACCTGGAGTTTCTGTTTTATGATCAAAAGCGATACCCTTGATCGTATTTAGATCACTTTCCAAGGCCAAGAAACCCGAAATCCAATCCCATAGACCAGCTCCAAACATAGGCAATACGTAAGCATCCACTTTTGTTGGTACTGATTCGTTCATGTACATGAACACAGGAAAGTATCGCTCGCTAGGGTCAATTTTATGATTCTTCTGAATATTGATATTCTCAGCAACCAGTTTATTACCTTTTTTGTCGGTAGTAACCTCTTTACCATTCACATCAATAACCTTTGAAGTCATCCTTTTGCTATAAAGCTCAAGAATCTGTTTTGGATCCTCAATACTAGAGATGTCCATAACCGCACCAAGAATCTTTTTCTTAGTATCCAGTTCTACTTGTCGCTTCTGAGCAGGTTTAAGCACTTCAGAAGTGAATGACAACAGCCCTCCTACGATAATCGTCAGAGCGACTGAAAATATGATAATGTAAGAATTAGACTGCTGCACGACTTAATCTTCTTTTCTTGTTTGCTTGAACTACATAATAATCAATAAATGAAGCGAATATATTCATGAATAAAATCGCCATCATGATTCCTTCAGGGTATGCTGGATTGAATACACGAATTAATACCGTTAACAACCCAATTAAGAATCCATAAATCCACTTTCCAGTTTCAGTTTGTGAAGCACTCACTGGGTCAGTCGCCATATAAACAGCTCCAAACGCCATACCACCGATTACCCAATGATAATGTGGAGGTAAATTCATGAATTCATTTGCTCCTACCATATTGAATATAGCGCCCATGAAATAAGATCCAGCAAATACCGAAACGATAATTTTCCAACTACCAACTCCAGTAAGTGCTAGTATCACGGCACCTATTAAACACATCAGTGTAGATGTTTCACCAATACAACCCGGAATGGTTCCTAAGAACATATTTTCAAATGTAAACCCGGCGGCGTTCAAGTCCGCGACCAGAGATGTCGACGACGAGGTTGCTACAGCGTTTGCTCCTAATGCAAGTGGAGTTGCTCCTGTATACCCTTCAATTGGAGTCTTATCACCAAGGTATGTCCAAACATCACCTGAGATCTGAGAAGGATAGGCGAAATATAGGAATGCCCGTGCCACTAAAGCGACGTTGAAGATGTTCATTCCAGTACCTCCAAATGCCTCTTTACCTAAAACAACAGCAAACACCGTTGCCAGTGCTACTTGCCATAATGGGATCGATGCTGGCATTACTAGCGGAATTAACATTCCAGAAACTAGGAATCCTTCGTTTACTTCGTGTTTTCTGATCGTAGCAAAGATAAACTCCACTCCTAGACCAACAGAGTACGAAACCGCAACAATTGGTAAAACCTTTATCGCTCCGATTAACAAGATGTCTAATAGCTCACCTTGCTCTCCTGTAGCTAAGAAATGCTGATAACCAGTATTCCATATTCCAAATAACAAACATGGTAGTAGATAGATGATCACCGTCATCATCATCCTCTTCAAATCGATAGCGTCCCTTATCTGAACCCCTGTAGCCTTAGTTACACTTTTCGGTGCGAGTAGCAACGTTTCGTGCGCTTCGTAGATGTAAAAGAACTTCTCCCATTTACCACCTTTTTCGAAGTTAGGCCTTACTTTATCAAAGAAATTTTCAATGAATTGCATGTATCCCTCTAGCTATTAATAAGTAAGTTAATTCCTGTTCTAAGTATCGCCTGTACGTCATGCTTGGAAACATCCACAAATTCGCATAATGCAAGGTCTTCTTCTACTAACTCGTAGATCCCTAAAGCTTCCATTTCATCATAGTCTTCTGCCAAAATAGCTTTCAACAGATATGTTGGAAGGACATCCATTGGCGTCACTTGCTCAAATACGCCAGAAGCAACAAAAGCTCGATGCTGACCTCTGGTGTTCGTGTCAAGCGAAAACTCTTTCTTACCGTTTAGGAAAGAAAGAAGACCAAACGCTCGATGGAAACTTAATTTTTTAGTACTTGGTAATATCCAGCCGAATAACTCGTGATAGTTACCTTCTTTAATGGCTGTCACCTGGTTATGGTAGAAACCAATGTAACCTGTTGTATCTATTTTCTCACCGGTAAGCACATTACCAGAGATCACTCTGATATTATCCGAGGCAAGGTTTCCTTCAACAAACTTGTTCACACAAGCTCCAGAATATGTTTTAAAATACTTCGCGTCTTTAATCTGATCACCGCCTACGGCAACAGGACGAGAAGTATCGTATTTTCCTTCTAAAAGCAGTTTTCCGATCTGAACTACTCCATATGGAGAAACCGTCCAAACTTTTTCTCCTTTGTTGATCGGATTCAAATGGTGAATTTGAACACCTACATTTCCCGAAGGGTGAGGACCAGCGAATTTGGTTAGCTCAACGCCTTCTAATGAGCTGAATATAGACTCAACTTCTGATTTCCCGTCCAGGTTTACATGTACACTACCAGAAGTAAGTTTCTTTAATGCTTCTATCCCCGCTTGGAAGTATGCATCTTCTCCTTTTAGCGCAAACCCGATGCTTGGAGCAAGCGGATGAGTGTCAAATGTTGAGATAAAAATTGCCTTTGGCGTATCGGTAGGGTCTGCTACGATACCATAAGGGCGTTGAATAAGATTTGGCCAAACTCCTCCTGCACTGAGCGCCTGGACAGCAGTATCTCGATCCAATGCCTTAATATCCGAAATCGAGTATTTTGAGTATTGTTCAAATTCGATTTCCTTATCAGCTAAAATCTTGATCTCCAGAAGCTTTCTTTTCTCGCCTCTCTTGATCTCGATGATTTCACCGCTAACAGGTGCTGCGTAGCTTACGCTTTCCACCATCTTATCATATAAAACTGGTGTCCCCGCTTTTACAGTATCACCCTCTTTTACATGAAGTTTGGGCCTTACCATACCCAAAAAGTCTGTTGGCTTGATGGCAAAAGTCTCCGGTTGAACCCCGGACTCTATCTCTAACTTAGCTTTTCCAGCCAAATTAATGTCAAACCCTTTTTTTAGTTTTATCGTTTGTGACATCGACACATTTTAGGAATATCCCCCCATTAAATCGCGACAAAATTAATAAAAATAAGTTCCTGCGGAATCCTAGTTTTTATTAAGAATCATTCTAAACAAGAAAAGATTTATTTATGATTAATCATCGTAGAAAAGGGACAACTAAGATTTCAATCTTGTTGTTTGACTTATTCGAAAGAAACGATTATTCCTAGAGAACAGAACATACAGTAAATGTAGAACCGTTTGTAATTGAACTATTGGGTAATGACTTAAACTTGTAAACCGAACTCTATAATCCAAAGGGAATGAATAACTAAAGCATCTGCCTTTAAACTAGGCATTCCCAATTCAACCTTTCGATTAAAGTCTGTAAGTAAAGCGAAAGGATCGCTACAGCAAGATCGTACAGGATAATAAAGGTTGTCAAAAAGCAAATTAAGACCGTTGAGGTTTCAATAGATCATTTATTTGTCTATGAATTGAATGTCTAATAAATCAACGTCCTAAAGTCGTTTCACATAACACCAAACACTTGTCTAATTGGGCGCCATGTTAAAAAGGCCTTAGTGTCATACGCGGCATACTGCCATAAAGATCTTTACGGACGCGAAAATTTCACTATTTTTGTTGGCTAATTTACGCAGTTCTATGTCTTCCTTGAAACCAACATTAGCACTCATAGTAGTGTTTTGCACTTGTCAATCAACGCTATTTGCTCAAAAATATAATTACCCAATTGGCAAATCTGCCCTAAAGCTTAATTTAGGGTCTCTTGTGAATACAAATCATGGATTCGGAATTTTACCTGAAATTCATTTTGAAAGGGCGATAGATCGTGAAAGTGAACTTTCAATTATTTGGGGTTACAATTTACTGTATAAAAGTTCATTAATCAAAGGTCCAGAAGCCCCCCCTGTCCGTTTTTCAGAAGATATTCTTCTATCCTGGTTGGATATTACGGTTCCTAGCGAAGCGACTTATAATTCATATTTTCAAGGACTATTGCGTTCATGGTTAAAATTAAATTACCGCATTTATTTTGGCAAAAAAGAACGCCGAGGTTTATTTATTGGTGCAAGTGTTGATGCGCATTTATTTAAGCACTATGACACCCGAAAAGAAATATATTTTCCGTCTAAGCCTAAAATTGTATACTCTATTGAACCAGGGTTTTCTTATCAGTTTGGTTATCGTTTTCGCTTTCTATTTAAAGAAGAGGAACGTTTCAGGAAAATATTTTTAGAAGCCTACATGTCAAACGGAACATTCAAAATCAACACTGATAAGGAGAAATGGTTTGAATCATGGGTTAGATTTCAAGATCAAAAAACAGCAGTTAAATATCCCGCTGGTGGAATTGTTATAGGATATCAATTTTAAGCACGAGTTAGTATGAGGATTTTAATTTTATACTTTGTTTTTTTTCCTTTCTTAAGCTGGGCACAAATCAGCTTCCCAAAGGACACAGTGTTCCATGAAGCTAAAATATCTTTAGCATCTGTCACCAGAAATGAAGGGAGTTGGAGAGGCTTTAATTCAAATAGAAGGCGTTTAGACTTTTTTGAAATAGCCTATGAGCGCATCATTAGGAGAAAAATGGGAATTAATTCTTCCGTAGGTTGGGTTGACGGAAAATATAAACTTAACACTGACTTAAGATTTTATTCAAAAGTTAAATCTTATGGCAATTTTGTTGGTTTAAACCTTATCGCATTTGGCGAAGGAAAAAACAATGGTGATTATGAGAACGCAAATGTTCTAGATGCTTTTGTGCTTGCGAGTTTAGGTCACAAATGGTTAACCAAGTCCAAAAAGTACAGCTTAGAAATTTATTTCAGTTTCGGTCGAAAAATTGCTAAATGGGGAGAGGAGCGTTCCTACTCTGATATAGGTCATCGATGGGGAGCAGAATACAATTTCCGATTAGGCAAGAGATTCGGAACCTTAAAGAAGCTATCAAAAAAATGAGTAAATATTTCCACATATCAGCGTATTTCGTTCTACTCATTTCAGCATGTGAGCAAATAGATGAACCCTCTAAAAACTTTAAAATCCAAGTGAACTATAAAGATGAGGCATTAGCGGAAGGCAGAATTGTTTTTTTTGGAGACGTGCCTGGTTACTACATTCCGTACTCTGAGTCTCGTTGGTACATAAATGATGGCGAGGTTGATATTAGTAATGCTATTTTCGGAGAGTATGGGTTAGCCATACACGGAAGAAAAAATGGTTACGACACCTATACATACTACCACACTATAATTGTATCTGATACGTCTCAACTATATACTGTTGATATCACTCCATTTGTGCGAGATGCTAACATTGATTTGTCCGATGTTAAAGATCAAAATCACTTATTTAATGGAGAGTTTGTTTTTTTACATGAAAATTGGCCTTTCTCATATTCCACTGACACCATAAGTTTAGATTATGAACTTTCCAGTGATACAACATCATTAAGGTTGAAAGCAGCATCAGCAGGACAATATACGCTTCTCGTCGGCGTAAAAAGCAACTCTATTGAATCTGAATATAACCTACAAAAACTAGGAGAATTTAGTTTAGGAGAAAAGCATGATTCTGGAATTTTTGATGACATGCCTTATTTCCCAGAAAATTACAAGCTAGACACAATTCAGCTTTCTTACAAATGTTGTTTTTGGATGCCGAACACCTTTTAATTCCCGACATTATTGAATTTAAGTCTATTGAATATCCTATTAAAGAAATTGCGTTTTCACTCCTTTCGCAATCTATATTCCATTAAAAACTGTAGGTTAGATTTTACATCAATGTGTGATTGATAGCCACAAACATTCGCTGCTAAATCCATAAAATCAAATAAACTTAGCATGCTCAGGTGCAATTGTACGTTGATGATCAAAAACTAATACTTTTTACACCTCTAAAATAGATAAATTACTTGGATCTTCATTTTATAACAACTAATAAATTAGTGAGGTCCATGAACGGTATTAAAACCAATAGATCAAGGTTTCAATCAGTAGCAATTGTGTTAGACGGCGACTGGCTAACACCACCTATACGGTAACGGACTATCACCTGTGGTCCTTACCTTGATGTACGCTTTACGCGAGAAAATAAGCTTACTGAATTCGATCTAACAAACGAGAACAACACGCTACTCCATGATGAATATGAATATAGGTTTTCGTAATGCTTCAAGGCGATTTGCTTTACCTCAGGTAAGTATTTACCTGGGACATTGGGAAAATCATGGTGTTCGTTATGGTACCCCACATTAAATGTAAGTTTATTCCAAAAACCATAGTAAGAATAGGTCTCTTGTCCTTTTTTGAACACGTAATGTTCTGAAATAAAGTGTCCAGCGATGGGATGCAAACCACCAGAAAAGAATAAGGAGGTTAAAAGATATAGTATAGGAACCCATCCAAAAACCAGCACTAATCCTATCATACATATTAGCTGAAAGAGAATATTATACAATTGCCATTTGGTCATTTTGATTGGTCTAACGAATATGGGTCTTAACGCATAAAACAGTATTTGATTCAAAAGCCAGATGAACTTACCCAGCTTACCTTTAAACAATAAAGCTTCTTGCTCACTCGGTATATCTACATCAACATCTTTTACGCCCTGATGCCAATGGTGATCTAAATGATAAACTTTAAAGGCCATAGCATAAGGAAAAACGACTGGCACATTCGTCACTAGAGCTAGTATATCATTGTTGACCTTTTTTCTAAATGCTAATTCGTGTGAAAGTTCATGAATCCCTAAAAAAAGAATGTGACTTAGCGTTGATCCAATGGTCATCGATAGAAGTGCGATTCCCCACCAGGGAAAACTACTTGCACAAGCAGCGATGCAGAGCTGCAGACTCACAGCAAAAATGAGCTTAGGCGCCAATGATGAATCCTTAAGAAATAATTTTCTCACCTCAGGATGCTCGGATAGTATTTCTTTTCGTCTACCGTGATGTGGTTCTCTTTCCTCACTAAAATAAAACTCCTTCATTTTCGCCCCGTTAACAACAGCATTTATTTTCTCCTATGTAGTTCTTTTAAGGAAACACAAAATTATTCTACGGCAATAGGGTTTGCAAACGAATGCATTTTCTCAACCAAAAAAGGTGTTTTGTTTTTAAAGGGCCGAAACTTAATCACAAAATCAAACACTATCACTTCGACTTCGAACCTTCTATACTCACTCCAGTTTCTTAGTCTAAGACCTAGACAATGAATTGTCCCCATTTGCATGACCTTCACCAGCAAATCTTTCTTTAATTAGGATGACATGAACAGCACAAACGAAAGACAGTCACTTCATCTTCAACCGACGGTCAAGTAATTTCACCTAACTGTAAACAAGACTACGCTTAAGATTAGACATCTCATACATCGGACTTATGCCATCACCGAAAAGGGTATGAAATCCATTAGACAATCACACAAAAAGGTTGATTTGAAGACGTATTGCTGAATTTTATATCAGCTTTGAAATTGACTTTACATAAATAAAAGATTAAAAACTCGATTTAAGCAAAGCTTGAGGCATCAAAAAGGCTTTAAAGGTGCTGAATATTTCACTTATGAATTATAGTTAGAAGTCCTTAGGAATAGCATCTATCCCACTTCCTCTACCATACTCTCCTCAATATAATCAGCGACTTGCTGCATCAGCCACATCGGCGTAGAAGTAGCACCACAGATTCCCACTTTATCCTCGGGGTTTATCCAAGAAAGCTCCAGTTCGTTTTCATTCTCGATAAAGTAACTTCTAGGGTTAAACTTTTTACAGACTGAATACAACGCCTTGCCGTTAGAGCTCTTTTTGCCGCTGACAAAAATAATGACATCCATTTGCTGTGAGAACTTTTCAAGCTGTGGCTCGCGGTTAGACACTTGACGGCAGATGCTATCATTTGCCTTGAAATCCTGCTGTTCAGAATTATGTTCCACTTCCGCTATTCTTTTTTCTATTAATTCTTTAATCTGATAAAAGCCTTTTGTGCTCTTAGTGGTCTGGCTAAATAAGGTAACCGGTTTACTAAAATCTATCTGATCGAGATCTTCTTCAGTCATTACGATGATTGCTTCCTGCTTGGTCTGACCAGCTAAGCCAATCACCTCAGCATGTCCATCTTTACCATAAATCACGATTTGACCGTCCTTTTCATTAACCTGATCATAGGCGTGCTTCACCCTATTTTGAAGTTTTAACACCACTGGGCAGGAGGCATCGATTAGTTCGATGTTATTTTTCATAGCGATCCTATAGGTTTCTGGTGGTTCACCATGCGCCCTAATCAGCACTTTAGCATCTTGAATCTTAGTGAGTTGTTCGCGGTCAATTACTTTAAGCCCTTTTGCATTGAGTCGCTTTACTTCCATATCGTTATGCACGATATCACCTAAGCAATAGAGTGAACCAGAATCCCGCATTTCGTCTTCCGCCATGCGAATGGCAAACTCTACTCCAAAGCAATACCCAGAGTTCTTATCTATTTCAATGTACATGAGCTTCTATTTCCTGTACCAACTTCTCGTTTGCCCAATTAAGCGCTATCTCTACCTGATCTTCGAAAAACAATTGTGTGGTATCCAGGGAAATAGCATCTTCTGCTTTGCGCAATGGACTAATTTCTCGGGAGGTATCTATTTGATCTCGGGTCATCAGGTTTTCTTTCACTTCATCAAGGTTGATGAGGTCTCCTCGTTCTAACAATTCCGCTTGCCGACGTGCTGCACGCACCTCAAAATCGGCCTCCATAAATATCTTCAACTGCGCCTCTGGAAAAACCTCAGTCCCTATATCTCGACCGTCCATAACAACCCCTCCGCGTTTACCGAGCTTTCGCTGCTTGGCTACCAAGAAGTCTCTCACCTCCTTTATGGCACTTACCTCGCTGACCCGTTTAGATACTTTCATATCCCGAATCAATCCCTCGACATTTAATCCATTTAGGTAAATTTCGTTTGCGCTGGTTTTTGGATTGGGCTTAAAGTCCAAATCGATTTGTTCAAGCGCTTTGTTTACCGCTTTTGGGTTAGTTAGGTTAATGTAGTTGCTGATAAAGTATAACGTCACCGCACGATACATCGCACCAGTGTCTATATATTTATATTGGAGTTCTTCAGCTACCTTTTTGGCCGTTGAACTTTTCCCACAAGCAGAGTAGCCATCTATGGCTATAGTGATTTTTTTCATTTAGCAATCTTTGACTGGGCAAGGAATTGGTTTTCCGTCTTTCAATTTCTTTGGTCGCTTTTGAGTTTTGAAAGGACTTGGTTTACAAGCCACCATTAGCAGCAAAATAATCAACGCTATGACTTTTGACCTGTTCATTTTCATCCTGTAAAATTAATACTTAAAACGATTACTCAAACAATGTGTAATTCCCCAGTTGATCTGCTGGTGGAATATGCTGTATAAGACTCGGTGAATCTGTATTGATATCCTGAATTGCAGGTGAAACAGAGTATGAACTAAATTTGTTTGAGTCAATTGTTGTAATCATATCAAGGTGTTTCTTTTCATCAAACTCATCGGTCAGCCACTGCTTTTCACTACCTACTTCAAGAATCGCCGGCATGTCATCCGTCATTTCTGCTACTGCATCATTTGGTGCCGTTGTGATCATAGTGAAGGCGTGGTTCATGTTACCCTGTAGGTCTTCAAACTCTTCCCAAAGTCCTGCAATTGCAAAAGGCTGTTTATCTTCAAGAGAAAATAAGTAAGGCACCTTGCGTTTTTTGGATATTTTCTTCCATACATAAAATCCATTAGCAATGATGATACACCGCTGCTTGGCAAAATTATTCCGAACTGCTTTTTTTTGCTTTAACGCCTCTGACTTTGTGTTATATAGTCTTGTGCTCAATGATTTTCCATTTGCCATATCGGGTAATAACCCCCAGTAAAAAAAAGAGAACCCTTTTGGAGATTTATTGGTTACCACTGGTAATAGATGAGTGGGAGCACAATTAAACTTAGGTTCGAAGGCCTCTGTGGCGTCAATTTCAAACCTTTCTTCGATTGTTTCCCTTGACGAGCTAATGATATATCGGTCCTGCATCTAAAAATTGAAGATTTACAATACTCAAAGGTACTTAAAACTAAACAGGGACGACTAAAATGGTAATTTTATGTTTTGTCATAGATATTAAATAATCCATAATTAAGTTTGCGCGTCGATTCCATTTTTTAACAAAAGATACTATGGCTGAAGTTATAAAAATGCCAAGGATGAGCGACACCATGGAAGAGGGGGTGATCGCAGCTTGGCTGAAGAAAGTTGGTGATGAGGTAAAATCAGGTGATGTTCTAGCTGAAGTAGAAACCGATAAGGCAACTATGGAACTGGAATCTTACGACGATGGAGTCATTCTATACATCGGTGTAGCAGAAAAGGAAGCGGTAAAAGTTGATGGTGTCATCGCTATCATCGGTGAAAAAGGAGAAAATATTGATTCAATATTAAGTGATATAAGTAATGGTAGCGCAGCTCCAAGTGCAAGTGCTGCTGAAGCAGCTCCTGCGACTACGGAACCTGTAGCAGCCGCAGCGCCACAAGAGGAGATAGACACGTCTGGTATCAATGCGGTGGTTATTACCATGCCTCGCATGAGTGATACCATGGAAGAAGGTGTCATTGCTTCGTGGTTAAAAAAAGTTGGTGATGAGGTAAAGTCGGGTGATATTCTTGCTGAAGTAGAGACGGACAAGGCAACCATGGAATTGGAGTCATATGATGACGGTATCCTACTTTATACAGCTGTAGAAGAGGGAAAAGGTGTTCCTGTTGATGATGTAATAGCCATCATTGGTGAGAAGGGTGCTGATTATGAAACGTTGTTAAAAGCAGAGAAAGCAAAGTCAGCTACTCCTGCGGTATTACCAGAAGTAGCGGAAGCCCCTGCGCCAGTAGCAGCGGAACCTGCCAAGGTAAGTACTCCTGAGCCTGTGGCGGTAGCCTCCTCCTCTAGTTCTAATGGACGTATCCTTGCGTCTCCGTTAGCCAAAAAATTAGCTTCAGAAAAAGGATTTGACCTTGCCGAAATACCTGGCACTGGTGATCATGGTAGAATTGTAAAAGTAGACGTAGAGAACTTCACACCAAGACAGAAGCCTGTTTCAAATGGTAGTGTGGTGGCTATTCCTTCAGCACCTGTCGGCGAGGAAAGCTATGAAGACATCCCTGCATCACAGATGAGAAAAGCGATCACTAAAGGACTCATGGCTAGTCAATTTGGTGCTCCACACTTCTACTTGACCATGGAAATAGACATGGACCATACCATTGCCGCTAGAAAAATAATCAATGAAACGGCTCCGGTTAAGATTTCTTTCAATGATATCGTGGTGAAAGCAGTTGCGGCAGCACTAAGAAAGCATCCAGAAGTAAATTCTTCATGGATCAGCGACAGCAACTCTATCAGAATGAATAATCATGTGAGTGTTGGTGTTGCGATGGCGATCGAAGATGGTTTGGTTGTGCCTGTTGTAAAATTTGCAGATGGAAAATCTCTAGCGCAGATCTCTGCTGAAGTGAAGGATTTTGCCGGTAAAGCAAAAGCCAAAAAACTTACACTCGACGAAATGCAGGGCAATACGTTCACCGTCTCTAACCTAGGGATGTTTGGGATTGATCAATTCACTTCTATCATCAACGCGCCAGAATCTTGTATTCTTGCTGTTGGTGGCATCAAGCAAGTACAAGTAGTTAAGGATGGACAA
>CAYMST010000141.1:0-1688 GCA_964393115.1 uncultured Roseivirgaceae bacterium
ATAATAGAACGCGATATTATCCTCAATGCCGGTTCCAACACAGATATTATTTACTTCCAAATCTTCAGTGATCATGCTCTTGATTCCGTTCCAGCCGTTGAAGGCAATGGAAGCATAGCGTTTATCTATCCATCCTTTATTGATGGCTTTGGCGATACTAAAGGTGAACATGGCTGTACCTGATGTTTCAAGGTAGGAATCTTGTTTATCGAGTACTTGATGCCATAACCCTTTGTGACTTTGGATGCGGGATAACCCAACGACATGATCTTCAAATATTTTCAATATCTGTGCCCGTTTTGGATGATCTTGAGGAAGGTATTCCAGCAAGTAGGTGGTCGCCATGATGACCCATCCGTTACATCTACCCCAGTGCGCAACCCCATTTCTCTCTGTATCCGAATAATAGGTATGGTAATAAATACCCTTCTCTGGTCGGTATAGATATTTGTTAAAGTTGATTACTTGCGTACAGGCAAAATCAAAGTATTTGGTTTCACCGGTCAAATCACCATATTTTGCCAGAAAAGGAACACTCATGTAAAGGTCGTCTGCCCAAAGCGTTAGTATTTGTGGCCAGTGTCTAACAAGCGTTTGATCTTCAAGTTTTACTTGTACATTGAGCATGTGATTGGCAGTCTTATCCAAGTATGCTTTATAAGCTTTGTTTTTGGTTGCTTTATATACGTCGACTAAACTAGCCCCTAATGCACCACAGTCATCTAACTCTTCCATCATGTGATAGTGAATAAAGGGCAGTTTCCACTTATTTTCTTTTGTTGAGAAGTTTTTGAAGTAGTCAACATTTGCAAATGCAAATTCAAAGTATTTACTGGAAAACTGTTTAAACTCGGATTGTCCAGTCAAATCACCTAAGTCACTCATAGCCATATTCATAACTCCATTCCAATAATGCCAATGCAGGTAAATGGATTTCAGCTTTATGGTAGAAGGAGAAATTTCAATCGATTTAGCAGATTTATGAAAGTTATCATTTTTATCATAAAAGCCGTATTCGGTTTGAGAGACTAGGTTTCGTGCTAGGTCGGTTAATAATTTACGGTCTTCGGTATTTTGAGCGAATACTGATTGAAAAGCACAGCATAAAATGAGAATTGACATTAGGTTTTTCATCGGAGTTAGCGTTGTTGATTAGCAATTTTTACAAATGTAAATAATACGGTTATTAGGCGCAAACGATTGCATGGATTTATACGCAACTAGCCTTTAATGCTAGTTGACCAACAACTTTTATTTGCGTAAAGCATATTTTAGAATTCATATAAAATGAGGCCATACTTTATTATAAATCTCAAAACCATTCGTATCTACAAGAAAGGGATACGAATGGTTAGGTCCATACATTCAATGTGCAAATGTGGAGCGTTAGAACCAGTCTATAAGTATTTGTTCTGAATAGCTTTCTGTTCCGGCTTCTATTTTTAGCAAGTATTTTCCAGATTTTAGTTGAGTCGAAAGAGGTAGTTTTTTTTCTTTAAAATGTGTTCTTTCTACGCTCCTGTAGTAGAGCAGTTCTCCCTTTTCAGTGAAAATGGATACTTGAATGTCGTGATTTTTTATCGCGGATAGATCTAGAAATAAATTACCATCTGATGACGGGTTTGGGTAGACTTTCGGAAACTCATTAGCCGTTTGACTACTTGCCACAATACCTCTGAAGTTGACTT
>CAYMST010000141.1:1698-12166 GCA_964393115.1 uncultured Roseivirgaceae bacterium
AATGGTACTTCAGCCATCTCATTTTTTCGATGGTGCGGCTTAAACTCTCGAGCTTTTACGGATCGCGTCCTAACAAGTTCAAAAGGTCCGGTGTATTTATGACCATCTTGATCTGGGTCCTTGCCGTTGGTCGTATAAAAGATTTCTGCTTCGGGATCGGAGGGAGTAAGTGTGATAATGGGATATTCATCGTCAAATGTTCCGCCATTTGGAGAGATGGAAGGGATGCCAGATTGAGGTAATTCGCTGATGTCAGGAAGACTAAGCGTCGCCAGAGAGATGGCTTCTAAATCAGAATCGTAAAATAGAACATAGAATTTGTCATTAACGTAAAACACTTTCGGTCGCATACGACCTTCTCCTCCATCCGTATTAAGTTTAGAATCAACAGGATAGCTCCATGTCTTTCCACTGTCTACCGAATATGAATAGTATAGATTTGAATTTTCAGCTTCTTTGTCTCCTATAGTACGAATACCAAGTGTAATAAACTTCTTACCATCGGTCGAAGAGGAGATGACAGACAAGCCAGATTTAAGATGCCAGTCGCCCATCTGTCCAAATAACAGTTGTATGGGTTGCTTTTCGGCTAGACTAGTATCTAGTTGTCCAAAGAAGACAGCTTTGTGTGTACCATATGAGATACCAATTCCTTGACCGTTCAAGGTCAATGAGGGAAATGCCCTTCTGGGTTGTCCGCCCCCGAATTGTTTTACGTTAGTCAATAGATCATTGACAAGTGTCTCATGGTTATTTATATCGGTGTGCATAAAGAAAACGCTTGGACCACCACGACCGGGCCGCCCGCTTGCTAAAAAGAGTTTTTTACCTTCAGTCTCTAAGCGAAAGTCTCCGTCTGTTCGTAAGCGATCGTATATGGAGCCCAATGAATTAAATCGGGTATCATCATTAAAAGTGAATAGATCAATTGCTCCGTTTACATCTTCTACTTGTCTAGATCGAGCTACTATTAGATTACCGGGAGACTGAGGAACAAGGTCGACTACATAGTTTCTTGGTAAAGCCGCTCCAAATGGAATATTAGTAAGTAGTTTATTACCCTCCAGGTCCAATTTATCTAATACCATAGTGAAGCCTTCTGATTTATTTCCTGCGGTTCTTCGAACTAAATAAACTGAGGAATCATGTCCTAACGTAATAGCAGGTCTAAAATCGTATAATGACTGTCCTATATCTGTTAATGTTTCGTCTTGTACAATAATGTTTGCCAATGTATCAATTACCAAGTATTTACTGGACATAATGTAAAATCTACCATCTCGATAAGCAGCGTCAAACTGTTTGCTTTCTTCGATTTCCCCAAGATGCTGCCATGAAGGTAAGGTTTGTGAAATGCTAGGATAGACTAGCAATAGGAATATTGCGGTAATTGCATGCGTTTTCATAAGACTTAATAATAGGTTAGAATATTGTCGTGATAAGTATGTACAAAATAAAACGTAATAAATACGATTTATTTTAACGAAATGCAAAACTGACGTAAACAAAAAAAGCCACCCTCAATCGAGGGTGGCTTTAACTATCATATTAGAAAACTGAAATTACTTTTATTGCTTTTTAAGCTTTAAGATTTGTTCTCCTGCTCTGATAATATACATGCCAGACTTCAAAGAACTAATATCCATAGCAGTAGATCTTGAAAGATCATGGCTAAGGATGAATCCTCCTTGAATGTCGAATACTCGAATTATGCCTGAGTTACCGGAGAAGTTAACCACTTCATTTGCAGGATTTGGATACGCTACTAGAGGAGCTTCACTGTTCAACTGTTCTGTAGCAAATCTCGCTGCCAATCCGTTCCATGATACATCATCAATTTGCAGATCCGAGTTATTAAATCCTCGAAACTCGATAGTCACGGTACCAGATTCATTGATATTGTTGATGCTGAAGTTGTTAACACCTGAACCTGCTGCAATAGCAAATGTTTGCGCTATGTTACCGTTGACATATACTTCAACACCACTAGATTGATTAGATCCAGTAGGGGCAGCTTTAAAGTTAAGAGAGCTAATGCCACCTGAAATACTAGCGCTTAACGAACCGTTACTACTATTATCTATTTTTACCGCTTTGCCATTGATTACATTATTGGTTCTCTTGATGTTAGTGTAACTCCAAGTGATCCCATCATTTCCAACGAACGATCCGCTTGACCACTGATTTAGAGCAGGAAGCCCTTCGAAATCCTCATCACCACCAACAGTAGGTGTTGGGTTAGATGTGTTTTGAGCAGCCTGCGTAATACTAATTGTTTTGGTCTCGCATCCTGAGATAGTTACTAATCCAGATCTAGGATTATCACTATTGTTAGCGTTTGCAGTGATCGATACTATATTTCCACTTCTTGTCACACTTAACCAGTTTCTATTATCAAACGAGGCGAAGCTTTCGGAAGTAGTTACCTGAATGGTTTGTGTTGATAATCCTGATACAAAACTAAGTGCATCACTACTTACTGCAACAGTACAGTTATCATCCTCCTGCTTAATAAACTCAATAACGTCCATGTCAAATGAGCCACCATTTACATACTCGAGTCTCAAAACAGCATTATTGCTAGCGGAAAGTTCGACATCACTGATCGTTAATGTTGTGAATACTGACCATCCTCCTGTATTTTGGATGTTGTCAAATAAAGCAATTTCTGCACCATTGAGAGATACTCTAAGGTCCCCCGGATTTCCCCCTGAAGAATAAGTGAATTCGATGTCGTAAGTACCAGCTTCTACATCTGTTGTGTATTCAACCCACTCTCCGGCTTGGCTCCATCCAATACTTTTTCCATTACTCGCTTGTTGCTTTGACACTACATCGACGTTATCCCCAGGTCTAAACGTCAAGTCACCTGTTTTTTGGTTGTTGTCGTTGTAAGCCGTTCCCTGACCACCAAGGTCATAGTATTCGGCTTCGATTTTTCCTGGGATTGTAAAGTTCTCTCCAAGGTAAGGTGCTTGAGATACTACAGGAGTTCCTTCTTGTGAAACAGTAATTTGTGCATTTTCACAACCATTAATCGTAACAACCCCAGACCTTGAACCCGCTCCATTGTTTGCTGTTGTCGTAATGGTTACCGAGTTACCAGATATAGATGTTGAGATCCATCCTCTATTATCCGATACAGTAAAGTCTTCAGTAGTGGTTACCGTAATGTTACTAGAACCACCATTTGAAGTAAATTGTTTGCTGTTAGCAGATGTCGATAGTGTACATTCTTCGACATCATCTTCCTCACCAGCTTCTTGCGTGATCGTGATTATTCTATTAATACACCCATCGACCGTTACTACTGCAGACCTTGGTGAAGTTCCATTATTGGCAGTGACAGAAATATTCACATTGTTACCACTTTTAGTAGCTGTAACCCAACCAGCATTGTCACTAACAGACCATGATTGTGAAGTCGAAACCGCAATACTTGTACTTCCTGCATTTTCTGAGAAGGTATGGTTACTTTTTGCTAAAGTAAGGCATGGTGGAGGTCCGGATGACAACTGACGTCTCCATGATCCTGTTCCAGCGAGTGCAACATAGTAATACTGCTTTCCATTCTCTGTCTTAATCTTTGCTTTAATACTTGTAGGATTTTCTAAGGCTCTGTTATTTCCAGGAGCAACAGACCAATCTTCCCAAGTGATATTGTCATTATTATTAAGCTTTCCTAGGAATGCCCCTAAACCCTTTTTATGAGTTGATACAGTTGTTGTGACCACAATGTAGTCCCCTTGAGCGGCCATACCAGTGATAGAAATTGGCTCGTTTGGTTCAATCCATTTTTCGGGTTTTAATTCAAGTGACTTGGCTACATCAAACCCTGCAAACTCCCAGCTTGATTTCTCATTCCAATCGTTAGCTCTAGGATTCTTATTGATGTGAACACCTTTGATTCCATTGATATCACCAGCAGCTAACCACCAAGTTTGGCCATTTCGTTCCAAAATCGCCATGTCGGTAATGTTTCTGGCGTTCTTACGCATCTCTGTCCAAGTGTAATTACCGTTGTTACCTTTGACACCTCTGTATAGTGTACCGGCAGCTCCAGAACCAGCAGATCTAACATATAAGTAGTTGGTATTGTTTGGATCGCCCTCAACATCTCTCAAATCTTTGAAGTTCATATCTGCTGAAGAGATTTTCTGCCATGTACCGTTACCATTGTATACGCTTAAGATATCATTTGCTACCCAGATACCACCTTCTACAGTTTGATTGGCAGTGTTTTTACCTCTTGTTGACACATATACTTTCTTACCATTATTAGGGTCAATAGTTAGTGCTCTATAGTTCCTTGATGGAAGATTTTTAGTGATTCCTGGATCGTTTGGTTCGTGACCACCAATTAATTTCCAATCTTCTTCTTTCCCTAAAGTGTTTAACTTAATCTCACGAGCATATAGACCACCGGATTCTTGGTTAGGAGCACCAAAGCCTTTTCTAGCATCCATTAGGACTAGTGGAGGGTTGGTAGGAATCGTTAATACAGACATTACGTTTGTGATTCCTTGTGGGCTTACTTCAGAGGTCCAAGAATAACCATTGTCTAAGCTTTGTAACAAGCCATGGTCAGCACATCCTTGTACCATATAGTTTTCATAGACATCTACGTCATAATTGTAAGGAGATGAAAAACCTCTTTCATGTGACATTGGATGTCCGTCAATATAAGAGATTACTTCACCGTAAATTTCCTCCCAGCTGGAACATGGATAGTCATTGGCTTCTGCATCAGTGATGAATACGTTCATACCACCCATAGAAACAATTTGATGAGAATTCCATGAAGTTGGTGTGTAGTCATACGCTCTAACGATAAACTGACGTTGTTCCCAGCTTGGCTCATAGTCAAAGCAGTTATTTTGTCTTGGTAAATCAAGAACTTTTTCCCACTGGTGATTGCTTACATTACCTGCGTTATCGAAATTGACGTTTGCTTCCCAAAGACCAACTCTATTTTTATTATTATTCCATACTGTACCGATAAGTACACGATGTGATGTTTCAGTAGATCGAGGGTCTACTTTAGGGTCGTACCATTCAGAAGTGTTGCCGAGACCATTCATAATTTGAGTCCAACCACCGGTAATACCGTTGTTGCTCGTCTTCGCTACAAATACTGCCCATCTTTTATCTTTATACTCCTCAGCAGAAACAGTCTGATAAGTAGCATAGATGTATTTACCGTCCGGTGAAAGGCCGATACCTCTACAGCCTCCGTCAGGTCTCTTCTTGATCGATGTTGCATCACCAGCTGCTGGCAGAGCTTGTGCAGGCTTTGCGATAGGAGAGAAGCTTGATCCATTATTGGTAGAGACAAAAACTCCCGCTGCCGTACCCAAGTAGATGTTATCATTAGTAGGGTGGATGCTGACACCGAATACATTTCTGTATCCATCGGTGTTCGTATACTTCACCTCATCGAATGATTGTCCTCTGTTAGTGGATACATATACTATACGCTCTCCATTGAATTTATCCGATTGTAGGTTTTGCTTTGGATCAATTAGTGCTCCTTCACCTTTTTGAGGATCCTTGTTTTGCCACCCAGGGGCAAGAACGACAGTTTGCTTATCAGAAGAAATAGCAATTGACGCAATGGCATCTCCACGGGTTTCTTCTATGATGTCCCATGTTACATCCTGGTAATCGGCGGCATTACTGTTAGTAGAAACATGTGCACCATAGAGACCACCTTGATAAAGGCGGTTGCCACCTTTTTCCTGTGCGATCACGAAAGCCATTCCATGACTTAAGTCATTACTTACAAAATTCCAACTTTGACCATAATCATCAGAACGATATACGCCCTCCATGTCACTGGAGAACCAAATACGGCCTTGCACATTTTGATCAAAATATAAATCTTGGATTTGACCGCCACCACCAGGGTTAAGACTTTCCCAGCGATTATTACCACCCCAGTTGGCAGGTTGTGCGATTGTACTAAATACAGTTCCTACTAAAAGTAGAAACGTTAAATATGGTAGATTAAGCTTTCCCATTTAAGAAACAATTAGTTTTATAATAAGATAATCAGAGTAACGAATTAACTACCGGCATTGCGCTTTTCTGCAAAACCGATTTGGTGAAACTATAGGGTTAATTGAATATTTTCAAATCGAAACCATTAAAAAAGACGTTTTTTTATGGTTTTCGTAAGTAATTTACTTCGGAATCTGGATATTCAAATAGGGAATCATAAATCCAAATAAAGAAAGACCACTAAATTCAAAATTAGGATGATCAAGAATTAGGAGTTTTTTTTCTTATAAATAACACCAAATCGATTATTTATCCTACTGTTTTAAAATTGTACTTTATCATGATAGCATGTAACGGACTCATTTCTTTGATATTTTAATTCATACACAGAAGTTGAATTTTGAGATTACGTACGATGTAAATGATGTCTCAAAATATGCATGAAAATCGGTTTTTTATTTAACATAAGGTAAATTATATAACAAAAAAAACAATACCTTATGCCCGGTTTGACATAGCTGACCTGACCAAGTTTTATAGTTCTAGCTTAAATGGTCTTGAATATTAATACCCTTCACTTTAGCCCATTACTTTTTCTGCACCTTTACTCGAAGCTTCTTGACTTCTTCTAATGGGTATTTAGAAATTTCAGCAATTTCTTCATCTCCCATTCCCTTGCGTTTTAGTGCTTTGGCCACTTCTCTGGCATGATCATTTGCTCCTATTCGCTTAGCTTCCTTTTCAACTTGGTCAATCTGCCTGTAAACTGGGACATATGTATTGCTAGTTTTTAATTCATCCATCAAGCCAATGTCAAGAAAACTACAATAAGATCGCGGGGTGATGATTAAATGATCATGTACCTGAACCCCAACTATTTTTCCCACTTGGATCAACCGGTTAGTAATGTTTTTATCCTCATCCGACGGTTGTAATGATCCTCCTGGATGATTATGAACAAGAATAATTCTAGAGACACCCTTAATAAGAGCAACTCGAAAAATCTCCATAGGCTCAGCCAACGTACTGGTCATAGACCCTAAGGTAGCCAGTTCGACAAAAACCAAATGAAGGTTTTGAGCCAATCCAACCACCCACATATGCTCTTTGTCTTTATCGAGCTTTTCTTCTCGCTCGAGTATTCTGGCCATGATGTGGAATAGATCATCAGCCATTAATATTTTAACCTTATCGCTTTCTTGGATGTTAATTGTCATAAATTCTTTAGTCGCTTTAGAAATCCATTTAGCTGAATAGTAGTAGATATAAAGAGTAAAAGCCAATTCCCATCAGAATGAGTCCAAAGGGTAACCAGATATAGAATGCTGTTTTAAAATAGGTTTGACCTTGTAAAAGGAACGGCATAAATATTGAAAATATTAGAAACGAATTATTAATAAACTGAGCTAGACCATTAGATAACCCTCCAAGAATGGCCAATGGTATGCTGTATGGTTTAAAGATTTCTAATATTTGATCAATGCGCTTTTTCATTCATATTTAGGTTAAATTCCCTTTGATTGTCCAACCTCGCTTCAAGCATTTCTCCGAATTTTTCTTTAAAAAGCCAAATTAATAAATACAAACGGCTTACTACTTCTTCGATTCAACATAATAACTCCTACCGGTTACAATACTTATGTCATGTCTAACAACAGCAAAACAAACCCATGCTAGCTATTGACTCCTTAATCAATCATTCGTGATAAACTCTAATATTATTCATGACTGGTAAATAATGGTATCTTGTTTTATAAAATTTATATTTTGTTAATTACCCATAAAAATCCACCAATGAGAAAAGGAGACTTAATATTTTACGACTAACTAAATAAGATTGGCGATCTTGTCAGTTGGTTAACATTACATCGTGATTGAAATTACAAGGAAAGAAGAAGAAATTATGCAGATCCTATGGAAGATCAAAAGGGGTGTAGTTTGGGATGTGATTAAAAGAATGAAAAAACCTTCCCTTCATTATAATACTGTAAGCTCAATGGTACGAGGATTAGAAACTAAAGGGTATTTGGCTCATAAAGCTTATGGCAAAACTCATGAGTACTTTCCTATCATCATGAAAAACGACTACAAAGTCTATTTAATTAACGAGATAATATCCAACTACTTCAATAGTTCTAGCAAAGAGTTGATATCATTTGTTATTAATAGTAAAACTTTACTCGAATTAACTACTGAAAATGGAAAAAATTAACCAAATAAGATTAAAGGGAGGCTATTTAGTTCTTATAGTATTCATTCTACTTTTTTATTCATTGTATGGCTGTAAGATAAAATCCAACTTATTGTATGAACATAATAGAGAAATATTCAAGATATTAAATACTATTATTGACACTACAAAAAACGATTTTTTAAGGGAAACAAGTAGTTATTTGATAACCCACGATTCTAATCTGCCAGAAAATTTAAACGCGAATGATTTTTTAGTGAATTATCTAAGTGTCATTGAAAATAGCAAAAAGAAGAGTTGGACGGGTAGCATAGGTCCAAAGGAGTTTTGTGAATATTTATTGCCACCATTATATCCGTCCGATTGGAATAGTAACTGGAGAAAACAAATACATCAAATTGCGTTGAACGTTGTTGATTCTGTCAAATCAGATCATTTCGATACACTTAACAATAATGAGTTAATTACTAATATCCTCAATAACAAAGATATCCAATTCTCAAGAACGGGAGCTGAATATTATAGCTCATTTCGCCAATTGATATCAAGTACTTCGTTAGACTGTAATGGTTTGACAAGCATTGGTGTATATATATACAGAAGTCTCCATATCCCATGTGCTTTTGATTTCACACCTCAGTGGGGCAACTATCATGATAAACATTTTTGGGGAACTATAGTAAGATTAAATAAGCCGAATTTAACATTTAATGTTCACCCAGATAGAATACCGCCATTTAATTTTGATTGGAGTCACGATAGGAAATTCTCTAAGGTATATCGAAAGACATTTTCGGTAAATCAAAACAGTCATCGAATGCTGTACGGCTATAATCATAATCTACCATCCTTGTTTAATAATCCGTTAATAAAAGATGTTTCAGGTGAATACAATGAAGTATCGCGTGCTGAAGTTGTTATGAATGATAATAGAGGTGATAAAAAAGTAATTTACTTATCTGTTTTTGATAATCAAGATTGGGTCTTGGTTGGCTGGTCTGACTCTATTCAAAAACAAAACGTAATATTTGAGTCCGTTTTTGATAGTGTAGTTTACTTACCTCAAAAGGTCTATAAAGAAGATTTCCAACCAGTGGATTATCCTTTTTTCATGTATAAAGGACTTAAGTATACGTTTATTCCTGAATATGATTCACTTCAAAGTGTAGTATTGAGTAGAAAGTTTTCTTTGGAAGACAGACGAAAATTAATATTAGAAAGGTCTCGAGGAGGGAGATTCGAGGGTTCTAATGACAGTAGTTTCACTAAGGTTACAGAACTATTTAGAATAGATAGTACGCTTGAAGCCCACGGTTATGAATTTTTAGTGAAGAAAAATGAAAAGGTAAGGTATCTGAGATACATAGGTACGGACAGCTCATACTGCAATATTGCTGAAATAAGCTTCTTCGATAAGTTAGGCAATAAAGTTTTGGGTAAAATAATAGGTAACGAACCTAATTCGTCGATTAACGAGGCCTTCGATGATAACCCGCTCACATACTATCAATCGAGTGAGCCTAATGACAGTTGGATTGGATTAGGTTTAGAGAAACCAAAACAAATACATAAAATAAGGATGTATCCGCGCTCAGATTTGAATGGCATTGAGATAAACGATACTTACGAATTGTTTTATTGGGATGAAAAGTGGATAAGTCTTGGAAGAAAAATTGCAGCGAAAAATAAACTTATCTATGAAAATGTTCCAAAAAATTCGTTGCTACTTCTTCGAAATTTATCTTCCGGAATTGAAGAAAGAATTTTCTCTTACCATAATAATACGCAATACTTTTTCTGATGTTTCTTTAAAATCAATAGTAGTCCTTCAGAATATTGAAGTGGATATAGCTATAAGTGACAATTTCAGTTTTATTGTGGTTATTTTAGGAGGGTATATCCAGTTCGCCACTGGTCTAACCGAAATAAAAAATAAGGATTCATTACTGTTTTACATTTCAAGTGAATTTTAATAAATATTGGTAAAAAACCTATTCCATCTTATTTCATTCGTTTGTGGATGTTTTGAAAATAAAACCATAATAGCATTACCTATAATATTGTCTTCTGGCATTACTCCCCATATTCTTGAGTCATCGGAATAGCTTCTATTATCTCCCATCAAAAAATAGTGTGGAGCATTGAACTTATGGTTAAAAGAACCGATAGAATCAATATTACTTAACTGGTATATTACGGATTTGTCCTCCGTTTCCAAAAGTTGTATTGATTTTTCATAGTGATTAATATTTTTAGAATTAATGCTTATCGAACGCT
>CAYMST010000142.1:0-12128 GCA_964393115.1 uncultured Roseivirgaceae bacterium
AACTGTACCGTGCCAATATCACCTACTCGGTCTACTTTCCACGTTCTTGCTACTCTATGAATAACAGTATTTAATTCTGCTTCTATTCCCGTGCCCGAATAAGTTGATACGTCACCATTATCATGTCCAACTAAGATGTAGTCACCATCACTCACTGCCGATGGTTGATCAATCCTAAGTCCGTCTGACTGTGCTTGTATGTGACGATTATCAGAATCTTCCTGACCAATGCCTATCACTTCATTTAGGTGAGTGGCTTCATAAGAGTAATTATCACCAGCTATATTCAGGTCGTACTTGGCCGCTATGTGGCTTGCCATAATTCTCCTTTGAGCACTGTTTGTATTTCTTTCGTTGAATTGGAAGAGTTCATAGAGCGATCCAGAGAAATAATTACCTTCGTTAGATTCAGAGCCATCGAAATAATAAGCACCGTTATTCATTCCGCCAATTCCAATTAGGCCACCATGAGCATTTAAGCCATTCTCCATATTTGCAGTGGTATTTGTACCAATGTTAGAACCGTTAACCCAACCTCTAATCTCCGGCGCACTTTGGTCATATTCAAACAACCCATAGTAGGCCATATTTGTATTCACAGCAGAGGTTATTTCTACATAAGTTCCCGTCCAACTAGAAGTCCAGCACCCAAATCTTACAAAGCCTGATTCGATGTAGATAATCATACCGTTGCCCGTACCTCCTTGCTCGTAAAGAACTTGTCGAGTATTGACGTCAGGTCCGGTTCTGAACACAATTCCCATTGTTTTCTTAGTAATCGGACTACTCGGTGTATTGATAAGCGCTGAATTTGCAATTTCTAAGAACTCCCGATTAGTTGCGTCAAATGAAATACCTGCGAAGCCATTTAGTGAGTTGGTCTCCAAAGAGGGTATGCTGTCAGATGTCGTTGCTGGAGTTGGGTCATATGCGATTCTTGCACTACCCATTCTGTCGTTCCATTGCTGTACGTTATCATCATTGGCAGCTGCAGTGGTACCTTGATCACTAAACACCTGGTTATTGGCAGAATACCAGAACACCAATTCTTGTCCACCTAAGGTATTCCCTACTCCACCTATTCCTTCTGCTCCTAATGTTCCGTCATTATCTATGATGGAGTAGTTATACGTAGTATTAGATGCAGCAAGCGTAGCATTCGTAGCTCCAACAATGTCAATTGAAACAACTTCATCTTCTTCTACGATTTGGTCATTGAAGATCGTAAAATCAATAGTACCTGTCGTATCCCCGGCGGCAATTACAATACTTGATCCAGTAAGCGTATAGTCAATACCACTTCCTGTTGCCGTAGTATTACCTCCGTTAATCCCATAATTGACTGTAATTGGCTTAGCACTCGCGCTACTTAACTCGACCTGAGCGCTTATCGCTATTATATCCTCTGATCCTAACACACTAGTCGTCGAGAATTCTACCGTTGGACTGGCATCTGCTGGGTCATCCTGTAGCGTATAGGTAAATGTTGTATTCGTCCCTAAATTGGCCGAAATTGGAGATGATAAGGTAACGACAATGGTTTCATCTTCTTCATCCAATTCATCTTCCAAGAATGCAATGGAGATATTTCGAATGGTGTCTGTTGGATCCTCATCATACGATGGGAATCTCAATGTATCCGTTAGCGTAGCACTAAAATCTACCCCTGATGTGGCTGTACCGCCAGCAATGGTATATACGACCTTAATAGAGTCAGACTGAGCTAAGGAATCTACAAAAACCGGAATCGATAGCGGTGTTACTGTTTCATCACCCGAACCAATGGCATTCTCAAACTGTACTCTTCTAGCATTATCATCATCACGAATAGTTGCCGTATGCGTGCTTATTGATCCTAAGCTATATGCCGCTCCAGGACTTGATAAGGTAATACTAAACGTTTCGTCAGACTCGACATCTGGATCGTTTTCTAACGTCGCAATGATATCCGCTGTCATTTCGCCCACGTTAATAGTCGCTGTGCCGTTATTTAACACAAAGTCATTACCTGCTCCTTCTAATGCCGTAAGCGCGGTAACCGCATATTCAACGGTAACAGCTTCAGTGGATATATATGGCAAGGTAATCGCAATATCGATTGTTCCTCCATTCTCCGGAGTACTGCTTTCTGATGCTGCAAACGCTATAGTTTTCTTCGCCAAACCAATGGTAAAGACGTCATTATCATTGATTGGCAAATTTTCAGCTCTGTAGACACCCCCACCTTGACTAGCTAATTGATAGATTCGTGAGCCAGAAGAGTAATCACCATCGCTATCGGCGATGAGCACGTAGTTTTGCTCAAACCCTACTGGAGGAGCAGTAAACGTACTTGTTTGTAATTCAATGGATATGGTACCAATCGATCCATCACCACTGCCTCCATTGGTGTAGTCTACTTTCCATTCTCTTGGCACTCGTCTGAAGCCATTGGTATCATCATTTGGTAGATCACTACTACTCCATGAGGTTACTGATTCACCATTATGACCGATAAGTAAGTACTCTGTATTGTCTAAGTCAGAAGGGTTATCGATTTGGATTACTCCAGTCCCTTTTGACACATTGTGCGAAGCGGTGATGCTATCTTGACCAATGCCGAATACTTCATAGTTATGCGTCACCTCATGCGCATAAAGATCATTAGGAATATTGATATTGAACTTAGCCGCTAAATAATTATTCACCAGCTTTCGCTGTGCTGAATTATATACTAGATTATTAACCACAACTTCTCCGATATATCCATTGAAGTAATTTCCTGTACCTCCATTTCCGACACCATCATGATAAACAGTACCTCCATTTTTAGCACCAATTCCAATAGCACCTGGGTGATTAAACAATCGACCAGCACCCACAATAGTACTCAATGGATTTCCATTGACCGAGCTACTTACATTCCCTGTAATGCCTACACCTGCGGTAAAGTCAAACTGTAAGAAAAGGAAGTTATTGGAGTTAGCCGTTACCGCATCTGTGGTATGAACGATGTTCGTAGTCGGTGGTCCCGGCTGAGGCCAAGGTGTTGTAGCACCAGCATCATCATCATTATTATTCCAACCCCCGATATAAAGAAGGCCATTGTCAATGTAGATACTTAATCCACGAACTCCTCCACCTTCTTCATATATCATTTGACGTGTATTCACATCAGTTGACGTTCTAAAGGCTACAATAATTGTTTTTCTATCGTACGGACCACCAGTATTAATATCGTCAGTATTATCTATTTGGAAGAATGAAGAACTACCGTTAAAAGATAAAACGGGACGTTCATTCCAGCTATTCTCAAGGAAAACAGGTTGATTCGAAACTGTGTTCTGTAGTGCATTATTATTATTGCTACTCAAATCATCCCATAAGCTTACATTCTGACCGTTTATTAAGTCCGTTTTCTCAGAATTCATCCATGCCATCACTTGAGTATTCAAAGTTCCTACCCCTCCAGGTCCATCAACACCAGTACCGTCATTATCAAGTATAGTATACACCATGGCGATAGAATCATCATCCAGTGTGACATTTTGAAGCCCTGCAGACTCAAGGGTAATTAAGATTTGCTCGTTATTTTCCAGCAGCCCATCATCAATAACGGTAAATTGTATACTATCGGTAACAGACCCTGCAGGAATTATCAGTTGAGAACCTGAAAGATTAAAGTCAACGGCAGATCCAGAGGCAGGCTCACTGCCCGTACCTATAGCGCTGTAAGGTAACGTAATATCTTTACCCGACTCTACTGACAATTCCAACGCTAAGTCTACAGTTTGGAATGTCTCTGAACCTGACTTAGAAAGTGCGGAAAACTTAATTACCGGGGCAAGATCGTTATCTTGAATGGTGTAAGTAAATACGGTGGTATCTCCCAGTGTTGCTCCAGATCCACCTGTAAGGGTTATGATAATAGTTTCATCATTTTCATCGATGATATCATCTATAATATCTATCGAAATCGTCTCCAAGGTATCACTTGGCGGAAATACAAGGGTATCAATAGCTTGTAAGTAATAATCAACGCTATCATTTACTGCAGTACCTCCTGTTACAGAATAAAATATCCTTGTGGTGTCTGCCGCATTGCCAACATTCAAGAACACATCCACAGAAGCTGTGGTATTCGATTCATCATTAGCGGAATCAGACATTGTCAAATTTGCCTTTCTAAAGTTATCATCATCGTTGATCGTGTAAGTGATGGTAGTATTGCCTTCAGCAAAACCCAATGATGGTGATGATAAAGTGAGGATTACTGTTTCATCCTCTTCTACCTGAGAGTCATCCTCTAGGCTTAGCGGGATATCCACATAAGTCTGTCCTGCGGTAATCGTTCTAGTACCGTTCGTAAAGCTAAAGTCTGAGCTCGGTGTAGCCGTACCACCAGTTTGGCTGACATTAAACGTGATGTCGGTCCCGACAGGCTGGTTTAGCACCACTCTGATGTTCACATCATCTCCTATTTCTGTTCCATTAGCCGTTTCTAATTCAAAAGCAATAACAGGTCGAATGACACCAAGCGTGAAATATGCTCCATTTGGAATATTAACATTTGATGCTGATAACACACCACTATTATCCGAAAGTGGTATTAACTGATCCGTGGTTGTAAAATCACCGTCTTGATCGATCATCAACACATATTCGGTATAACCCGTACTCGGTGTACCTGATATCTGATTGCCATCTATTTCCCAGCTTATCGTCCCTGGAGTACCTGTTAGGGTCGTTCTATATTCTCGTGCGATTCGCTGAACTCCGGAAGGTGCTTCAACACCAACAAATGATGAAGCATCACCATTATTATGACCAATAACGACATATTCACCATCTCCTAAGTCACTAGCATTACTGATGCTAACCAAACTATCTGATTGTGCTTTTGAGTGAAGGTCCTCAGCTGTTCTTCTACCTATACCAGCAATACCAAATCCATGTGAAGTTTGATAAGCGAATAAATCTTGTCCAGTACCAGAGATAGCAGCATTATACTTACCGGCCAAATAATTCTCAATTAGAATACGTTGTGCTGAAGGTAAAACACCATTGAAAGCTAAGAACTCCATGATCTTACCTTCAAAGCCATCACCACTGCCATTATCCCAGCCATCACTAGAAGCGCCCAAGCTAATGTCGCCACCATGTCCGTTCATTACCGTATTGGGAATAGCTATAGCAGGCAAAGAATCTCCGTTTAAATAGCCTCCAAGCGTACTATTTGAACCATCAAATTCTAAAAAAGCAACAAGGGATTGTCCCGGGGAGATAGCTTTTCCTGTTTTCGTGAAATTGTAGGCAGGTGAACAACCTTCACACCATGCTGAGACGAACAAGCTGTCATCATCGATATAGATGGCCCATCCGTTTGTTCCCCCACCTTCTTCATATATGACCTGCTCTTGAGAGAGATTGTTGTCATTACCAGCTTGCAAGGCCACTACCAAAGTCCTTTTACCATATGATGAACCAGTATTAATTTCTGGATCGTCCTCCAATCTTATGTATTGGCCATTGCTAAAGCTCATGACCGGTTTGTTATTGACATTACTGGCGACATTATTGAGGTAAATTGGGGCTGTACTTCCCACCTCCCCCTTGGCATGTCGTCCATTACCAGAGTAGTCAAATACCGAGTCTACCTCGACATTATTCGATGCTGGTCCTGACTGTCCGAAAACATTTCTATCCGCTCGCAACCATACCAAAAAGTCCGAAGGCGTACGAACACCACCTGGTCCAGTAAAACCACTCACATCATCGTCTACAATCGTATACACCGTCGAACTAGTAGCACCGATAGTACCGTTACCAAGGTTTCCACCATCTGAAATGGTCACTTGAAAAGTCTCATCAACCTCTATCGCTAAGTCATCATTAACCGTAACAGAGATATACTCTATCGAATCTCCAGGCTCGAATGTTAAGATTCCCGATCCATCCGTAAAGTCTGAACCTGCGCTAGCCGTTAAAGCAGTAATTGTGTAGTCTACTGTGACTGTCATACCAGAAGCAGCACTAAGCACCACAGCAATATTCGCAGGTGAGCTAGCTTCAGAACCATCCGCCGAGGCCGCTAACATGTTAATCTCTGGTGCGTCATCATCGTCCAGAATAGTCAATGTATGTGTTTTCTTATCTCCCAATCCGGCATTTACCGGACTTGAGAGGGAAAAGATAATCGTCTCATCATTTTCATCATTGCTGTCATTTACAATGGTCACATTAAATGTTTGCGATAAAGTATTTGGTGGAATACGTATTGTATCACCAGTAAACGTGTAATCTGTGGTATCAGCCGTTCCTCCGGTAATGGAGTAGAAAGCTTTCGTCGTATCACTTGGGTTTACTTCGTTAAGCTTTACTGTAATGGACTTCACGACAGCACCTTCACTAACACTAGAAGAGTTAACCGAAAATTCAATTTCTTGTGTTTGATCGATGTCGTTAATGGTAAACGTAAATAACGAATCTGATGACAAAGCAACGCTTCTAAGCGTTGGTTCACTTGGGTCATCCAAATCGATAATTACCGTTTCATCTGTTTCCGGCACCCCATCGGTTAATAGATCTAAAGCAATATTGGCCGAAGTGGCTCCAGCTGGTATCACCACACTTCCGGATGCCAAATCAAAGTCAACTCCAGAAGTAGCAGTACCAGATACTAGAGCTTGGTAAGGAATACTAATGGCAGTATCAATAGCATAATTCAAACTTACTGCGATTAGCTGCTCACCCGCGTCTTCTGTATTATTGGTAGAAGCGGTTGAAAATGACACCTCTGGTCTTAATAATCCAAAAGTAAAATGCTCTCCATCGGAAAATGTAGTGGTTATTTCGAAGCTTCCATTGTTATGCGTCATGTTATACACACTTGCTCCCGAAGCAAAATCTCCATCCGCGTCTTTGACCAAGACAAAAAAGTCATATCCCTCTGTAAACGAAGCCGCTAACTCTGCTGTATCAATGGATAGCAGAATGGAACCCGGTGTATTCGTAACATCAGCAATCCACTCTCTTGATAGTCTTAATATATTGTTATCAGGGCTTTCTGAGGCTACAAAACTATTCAGGTCTCCATTGTTATGACCAATCATGAGAAAGTCATCATTTTCCAACGTCGACGGATTTGAGATGGAAATAAGGCTATCAGATATAGAGCCAATATGAAATTCACCCGTATTTTGACCAAGACCAACATTACCATATCCATGCGTGGTCTTATGCGCAAAGTAGTTACTACTAGCGTTTAAGTTAATGTTATACTTAGCAGAGAGGTAGTTCTCTACGATCTGACGTTCCGCTTCATTGAAATTGGTATTGGTTTGAATGATTTCGTAAATCTCACCTGTAAAATACAGTCCATCACCACCACCAGCACCATCATTGAAATACGAAGAGTTCAACATCCAGCCAAGACCTATCAGTCCTCCATGACCATCCAGATCACTTTGTCCTAAGGCCGTCTGGTTTGTTCTCAACTCACCATTGATAAATCCTCTGAAGGTTGTAGAAGCACCGTCAAATTCCATCACAGCGACATATGGTGTATTTACCGTAGCGGGCAAGGTAGCTTCATGATAGATGGTCGTAAAATCATTATCCCAAACAGCGACACGAACTAAACCGGATTCTATGTGTATGTTGATTCCGTTAGAACCACCACCTTGTTCATATACCACTTGTCGTGAACTTATATCTGCGCCAGTTTTAAAAGCGGCAACAATCGTCTTCTCAGCATAAGAACCAGCACCATTTATGGTCCCCTCATTATCGATAGTTAATCCATAGTCACCTCCTGAAAAGTCAACAATGGCTTTACCGTTTCGGTTATCAGTACCGTTATCTTTGAACACTGGAAGGCTTGCAGTTGACGTTATCGCTTCATTTCCATTACCACTTAGATCTCTCCAAAACTCTACATTATCTAAATCCTCTGCTATGTCATCTCCTGCACTATTTTCAAAAACTCCAGAATCGGAAGCCATCCAGAATACGTAATCAGAAGCCTTTCTCACACCTCCTGGACCTGTAGCGCCACCAACTAAGGCATCTTCGTCTAAAATTGTAAAAGTATGAATAGAGTCTTCGGCTACACTAGCTGCACCGCTGGCCCCAGTTAAGTGAATGATAACCGTCTCATCAAGCTCAACATCATTGTCGTTTGAGATGACGAGCGTAATATTAGCAGTGGTACTTCCTTGAGCTATTGTGATCGGAGAAGCGCTGCCTGGCAAAAAATCCGATCCCGAAGCTGTACCCGTTACTTGAACATCAAAATCTACATCTATATTTCCAACGACACTCGCTCTGGATAGTGAAACTTCGATGTCCACAGTCCCAGAAGTCTCAAAGTCGGAAGAAGTGGATACGGTAAAGAAAGCTGATATACCTACGACCCCAAAAGTGATGTATGAATCTGAAACATCTACATTTTCAGCAGTGTAATAACCACCATTTAAAGTAAGCGATACTACTTGTGTCCCACCATCTGAGAAGTCTCCATTATCATCAATTAAAGCAACGTAGCCCTGGTAATCACCTGGTAAAGCAGGAAGACGTGTGGTATCTAGTCTAAGTGTAACGTTGCCTACATCACCTGTTTCGTCTATCGCCCACTCTCTCGAAATGCGAAGTATAGAATCGGACTCAATCTCCGTCGATGACCAAGCCGCTAAACTAGCGTTGTCATGGCCAAAAAGAACGTATTCACCATTATCAAGATCTGATGGAGAAGATATTCTTAAAATACCGTTTGATTGGGCGTCAATATGACTACCGTCACTTTCCTGACCGACACCAGCTACATCATAATGGTAAGATGGTAGTGATGGAGCATATAAATCATTGGTAATGCTTATATCGTACTTATGCCCTAAATAGTTTTCAACAATTCTGCGTCGAGCACTATTTAGCGTCGTGCTATACACGATGATCTCCCCAATATCACCGCCAAGTTGATGCGCGCCCACACCAAAACTTGGAAATAAAGACCCAATAATCTGTCTAGTGGGCGTTCTGGTCTGATTAAATTCAACTGTTGTTATTTGTGGCACATCATATGTCCATTTTGGGTCAGTAGCGTCTTCTGAAAAACTACCAAACGCAGCTCCATTGAATCCGTACCTTCCTTCGTTGGCTCCATTAGCGTCAAAGCTCATCCCTCTCTGACTACTACCTGGTCGGGCTTCATAAGCAACATGTACTCCCTCTGCATAATTCCCCCATAATTGGGCCAATTCAGAAGTCGATTGTGTGCTGCTATTCATGCGCAAGACACTGAAAAGAGTCCTGGCTTCATATGTATGTGAATCATCGAAATAGTCATTTGTACCATCTAATCGAACTACAGGGTACCCGTTAATTTCATTGGTTTCAAAAGACGGTTGATAACTTGGAATACTTTGGGAAGCGTGATGTTCTTTTCCTGATACGTCTCTCCATTGTCCGGAGATAGCAGTTCCATCACTTAAGCCAACAATGCTGTCAGCCCTCAACCATAGTTGGTTGACTGAGGAATCACCAACACCACCTGGACCAGTAAACCCAAAGGTAATATTTTCATTGTCAAGAATAGAGTATGTAAAGACGGAATCATCACCTAAAGTAGCATTAACGGGAGCACTAAGCGTCAGCACGATACTTTCGGTATTTTCAACTTCACTATCGTCAACTAATGTAGGAGTGATAGATGCCACTAGTTCACCTGCGTCTATAGTAACAGTCCCAGCTGATAATGCATAATCAACACCTTGTGTTGCCGTACCTCCTATGGTGTAGTCAACCGTAACGTCGGTATCAGCAAGACCAGATAAAGAAACAAGAATCGACGGGAAGGCATCTTCAGTACCTTCATCGGAAACACTGTTAAATTGTACTGTAGGTAACTCATCGTTATCTATGATCGTCAAAACATGCTCTATTGGGTTGGTAGCTGATAAGCTACTGTTGGTAGGTGCTGACAAACGTATAATTACAGTTTCGTCAATTTCACTTAACCCATCATCTGTAATGGTTACTGTAAAATCTGCGGCAACAAAATTTGGAGGAATAGAAATAGTCCCTGTGCTTAAAACGAAATCAGACCCGTTTGAAGCCGAACCACCAACTACAGCGTATGTGGCCGTCGTGGCGTTGAGATTATCAACAAATGCCGGAGTAAGATTTACACGTATATCCACCGAAGAAGTAAACTCATCAATGCTACCAGAGGCCTCATCAAAATAAATTTTTCTAGGGTTATCATCATCACTAATCGTGTATGTCAATGGACTATTTATGGTATTAACTCCTGCTGGAAGCCCAGTAATCGATAACGATAAGGTCTCCGATGACTCCAAGTCAGAGTCATTGATAATTTCTAATGTGAAAGGGATGGTTTCTAAAGTATCAACCGCTCGAATAGTATCAGTTACCGAAATAGATGTGTAATCATTACTTCCATTTTCATCCTCTGCTGTTCCGTCAGCAGTTGAATAAGAAAATATGATATCGCTTATCGGTATGTAATTGCTTTGAATGGTCAACTCACCGTTGTTCAGTTCTAAATCAAAGGACTCACTTACCGTAAATCCTACCACTGGACGAATACAACCAATAGAGAAATATGATCCATCACTTACATCTATGGCCTTTTGATACACACTAGCTAATGAGGAGTTCACTTCCATCTGAAAGACAGTTGCATCCGTAAAATCACCATCATCATCCACTAATAGCACAAACTCGGTGAAACCAACCGGTCTTGCATCTAAAAGCGTAGTATCAATTAAAATATTGACAGTATCTAAATCATTGGATTCATCCATTCTCCATTCACGACCTATTCTTTGAATGTTATTCAAACCCATAGCTGGAATTTCGTCTGTTACCCAGCTAAGACCACCGTTTTGATGGGCAAAAAACAAATAATCTTCATCATCTAAAGTAGAGGCGTTAGAGGTTTGCGCTCCCAGGGCAGAAGAAAAAGAACTGTCTCTTGAACTAAAGAAATCCAACTGGCCTATCCCAGATAAATCAGCGTTATGTGTATCGTCAAAAGCGTATCTGTCAATAGCACCAATATTAATATCATATTTAGCAGAAAGGTAATTTTCAACGGCCTGTCTATCAAAGTTGTCAAGTACATCAGAAAAAACAATAATCTCTGCTATATCTCCACCATAATTATGTGATGAAATAGCGAAGTTTGGCAAAATAGAACCAATGTATTGATCATTGACCGTACGTGTAGTCTGAAACTCAACACTTATAATATCAAAAGTGTCTCTGCGAACAGGGTTTGCATTATCGTTGGTGATGAATCCACCATAAGCCGTTCCGTTAAATCCGTATCTACCAACACCTCCACCACTACCGTCGAAGCTTAGTCCATTTAGCTGAGAGCCTGACCTTGAGTCAAAAGCCACATGAGCGCCGTTGCCATAATCACCCCAAAGCTGTCCTAAATCGGCGTTTAGTTGCAGCGATTCCTTGAAATTATAGACAATAAAAACGGTTCTAGCGTCATATGTATATGTAGCGTCGTCAGTATCTTCGAAATAATCATCGACACCATCGAAGCGTACTACCGGCTTACTGTTTACTTGATTTTCTCGAAACGTTGGCCTGTTACCAGCAGTCTGATTAGCATCTCTGCCATAACCAGACCGGTCCGGCCATGTAGAAACAGGCGAACCATTTGATAACCCCGTGATACTATCTGCCGATAGCCATAACTCTAGAATAGAACTTCCATCAGTAGCGCCAACACCGCCGGGACCCACTTGGGTCAGGGCTTTCGTGCTGAAGAACAAACCAAGCAGGAAAAGCAAACCTGTTCGGCTTATGACCTCTTTACTAATAACATGTGTACTCATTCGGTTGTAATTAATCCAGCTTATATATTGTGCAATCCTGGCCTAAGCATGCATTTCGCTAAAATTGGATTATTGCAATCCACGAGCTAACCCATACTTGAACTCAATATCAAATAAACAGGATAGGAACGCACGAAAATTTAATATTGGCTTATTGGTAACGTTAGCGGGGTAAATAAACACGAACGATCGGTAAATGAAAACTACAAACAAATGAGATTATCGTAAGTGATTTTAAACACAAATAACCTTGAAAATATTATCAGATTTGATTCA
>CAYMST010000143.1:0-11987 GCA_964393115.1 uncultured Roseivirgaceae bacterium
TTAGAACATTATATGGAATCCATAAGACAACTACACAAAAGAGTCGATTTCAACAGCGTATTGCTCTATTTTATATCAGCTCTTAAATAGACTTCATATAAATCAAACTACTGCTTAAGCAGTTTCATAACCTGCTGGGATTTTCCACTGTCCATGTGGATAAAATACACCCCAGCAACCCAAGACTTCGTATCAATCAGCAACTCGTTTGTGACTGAACTCGATTGGAAAACCTCTTTTCCATTCACATCTACGATATAAACGCTTTTCAAAGACGAAACACTTGAGGTAATCATCAAACGCGTATCAAATGGATTTGGCGACGCTAGAAGCGTAACCACCTTCTCCACGTTGAGAACTGCTTCACTCAGGTCGTTAACAGTAACGATAAAAGACACTGTTTTGGTCAACCCTGTTTGATCAGTAACGGTCACACTGATGGTATAGCTTGATTTGGTTTCAAAATCAAATATAGCGGCACTCAATAATTGATCCCCACTGATGCTAAAGAAGTCATTGTCACCCCCATCACCCAACGCATAAGTAAACATTTCACCACTGTTATCATCCAAAGCACTAAACTGCCCAATTAGTGTACCTACAGGTTTATTCTCATCAATTGTTGATGCCGATAGCTCCAACACATGTGGTGCCACGTTTTGCTCGGACACTATCACGGTAAATGTGCTGCTGAAAGTATTGTTTTCACTTTGTCCATCGTTGGCTGTGACGGTTACTGTGCCTGTCCCTGTTTGTCCTTGTACGGCAGTCACCGTAATAGATTGGTTGCTGTTGTCGAGCTGTACCGTGGCAAATGACAAAGAAGAAGGACTCAAGGTATAGATTACCACCTGCGAGACCTCGTCTGATGGAGGGTTATCGGCAGAAATCAAAATAGTTTGACTTTCAGCACCTCCACGGATCAACTCTACCTGCTGACTAGATAGTGAAAACACTGGGGCATCATTTACGGGATTCACCTCAACAGCGATATTCATCATCACATTGCTAATACCATCAGAAGCCTTCAATGTAAGTATAGTATTTCCAGAAACATCCGGCAGACTTGATAACTGCACCAAATCACCGTTTTTGGTTACATCTAACAACGCAGGATCTGTCACTGAAACAGTAAATGTCAACGGATCATTTTCAGGATCACTGAATAAACCGGAGAGGTTATTGGTTACTTGGTAAACCCCAAAATCTTCTATCAACATGATCGCATCTAAGGTGCTTGTCACCACCGGAGGTTGATTGGACACTACCTGGACAGTAAAAGTGTCAGAGAATACATTGTTAACACTTTGTCCATCATTTGCCAATAAGGTAAATGTTTGACGACCTGTAGCCCCAGACGCTGGCCTCACTAAGATTTTGGACGTTGCTTGATCGTAAACAATCGTAGCAAAGTCAACCGTATCTGGACTTAATGAATATGTAATCGTCTGAGATGCCTCATTTGATGGTGATAAATCCGTCACGTCTATCGAATATGGTTCAGTCGCCATATTTGGAACGAAAAGCTCACTGGTAGCCAAAGTAAATGTAGGCTCATCATTAACAGGCGTAATCACGATGTCAAAAGTATCCCTCACTACTTCTGCTCTTTCATTTGTGAGCACAAGCTCTAGTGTTAGCATGCCAAAAGCATCTGGCATCCCAACAATACGAATCGATTTGGACAGCTCTTCGCCAACCTTTTTACCCACTACTTTTTCCCTTTCAGCGACCTTAGGGGGTAAAGGACTTAGCGAACCGGTATTGAGTGTCACATTAGCGATATCGCTACCAGCCAGCTCATTTAACTCATATGTAAACTCTTGGGCATCACCTTTGAAGAAGATGTTTTCGATAGGGATCGTAAGGTCGACTAAATCCTCTACTCCCGTTTGATCTGGTATTGGGTTAAGCACTACTGGAGGCACTATCACATCGTTTATCTGAATAATAAATTCAATAGTATCCGATAGCTCACCATCGCTCACAACAAGCTGCAGCGTATCGGTTCCAAAACCTGAAGCACTAGTAATCTCGATTTGATTCGACGCATTAATACCTACATTGGTGGCGGTCGACTGTCCGAGAATGCTAAATGTCAACATTTGTCCCTGTTCACTCTCTGGCTGTTCCACTAAGATATCTACCAGCACGGTATCCAAGAAGCCTTCATCTTTAGTGATAAGCGTTGACGAAAGGGAAAGCTCCGGCTTATCATTCACTTCCGTCACAGAAACCCCTACAGAAGTCGAAGTAGAGCCGTTTGCGGCTGTTGCCGTTAGCGTAATACTTGAATTACCCACATAGTTTGCTTCTGTCACTGAAACACTAAGCATATTTCCAGATAGGCTTACTGAAATGGCACTTGTATCACTAGAAGCACTAATCGTAAAGATATCACCTTCAGGATCTGCAAAAACATTGCTCAAATCAATAGTTTCAGCGTTCGATGCATCTTCCAGGATCGTAATGGACGCTGGTTGATTGTCCACAAAAGGTTTTTCATTGATATCGTAAGTATTGTTTTCTAAAAGAGAAACTCCTGAAGTAGAGGTATAAACAATATCCAAATCCCCATCCTGATCCATATCAGCAATATCTAAACCATATGCCCGCGCAGGAACCGATCTGGTTAAGAAAGCAGAGGTATTAAATGCCCCATTACCAAGACCAAGGAAAACCTGTACTCTGCCGTTACCAGTATTATTATAATATGCGGTGACAAGATCCAGAATGCCATCATTATTCATATCTGCTGTTTCAATCGGCAAGTAGTTTGCAGTGACATTCCCACTTGTCGAAATCACAGAAGCTGTGGTGAAGACTCTACCTACACTATCGTTGTCAATAACCGATATGAGCGCAGGAACTGTTCCGTAGTTGGTAAAAGCAATATCTGCATCTCCGTCATTATCAAAATCACCAACAGCGAGCTTTCTTGCCAAGGAGCTTTCTAAAAGGCTTTCGGCAAAGGTTACGTGGTCACCACTATTGCGATACAAGAAAATACCGTTTGGAGTAGCGGCTACCACGTCAATATCGCCATCATTATCAATATCTACTGGTTCCACATCGGTATGAAGACGATTATTGCTAACCACTACATGGGTAGAGCTTCCTACCAATTGTGGTGTCTGATAGATAATTGAGTTTGCTCGTCCTACAATAATATCCAGAATTCCATCACCATTCATATCAGCTGTTGACAATGATCGGTTGTCCGTACTAGTCCCCGAGAACACTCTATTGGCCACAAAGCTTCCATTTTCAAAATAATGGTACACCATACTTCCAGCACCTGGACCTCTTCCTATGTTAATGAGGTCGGTAACTCCGTCATTATTTAAATCTGCCATATGAGCGGCAAAAGCCATTACATTCGTATTTCCCAATGGCTCTGGTGTCCCAAACCTTCCTGTTCCATTTGCACCACGGACGAGCTGCGCTCGGCTACCCAAATTATACCCTACATCCATCGTTCCATTGCCATCAGCGTCACCAACAGCCACTTGCACGATGTTAGAATTTGATTGACTAAACAGCTGAGTAGAGGTATAACTATTTGAGATGGATAATGAATCAAGCGACTCAACACGGAAGGCACCGAAGTACGACGTACCAAAGGAAGCGCTCTGAAGCATTAATCCTGGATAAATATAAAACTGAATATTCTCACCGAAAGTAAACCCATCAGTAGGTTTAAAAACAACAACAGAGTCATTGGAGACCGAGTAATCACCAGAAAGCAACCCACGTTCTCGACTGTGAATCTTGAAGTTATTTTCAACTGAACTTAAACTAACAGCCCCATTAAACTTAATAGCAATACTATCGCTTGGACTTACAGAAACAGCATTTTTCGCTGGGTACTGATCAATCACCTTAAACTCAAAGGTTTTGAACCGAAGTTCGAAGGCTTGCATGTGCTTACCTGATGCACTTCTGACTCCTTCCACCGTCACGGTAATATCCGTTCTTGATGGCAATAAATTAGTTGGGTCAATTACCAAGGAACTATCGCTAGTAGAAGTCGTGAACTCGACCATTTCACTACCTGCCAAAATGGTAATTAGCGAATCCGCAACACTATTTCCATCCACCAAATCATCAAACCTGATTTCAATATTAGCCCCAAAGGCTACGCCATCACTTCCTTCAAGAGGTGTAGCATTCACAACGCGCAACTGATCAATAGCAATGGTAATCTGATTAGAAGTATCGGCATTGCAAGCATTACGTGCTACAAAGAAATACTGTAAACTATCTAGACTCTCAGGTGTAATCGTCAACGTATCACCCATGGCTACGCTAGTATTTTGCTGCGTATTATACCATTCGTAGGTCAATGGCAGGTCACTACTCGCTTTCGCGATAAGCGCTACTGAATCCCCTACATTCACTAAGGTATCTAAAGTCAAGTTCGTGATCACGATCTCTTTAGTACGCATACCGTCATTTTCAAACGCCCCAATATCTAAGCCATTTCCTACTTTTCGAGAGTTACCCCCCAAATCCTTTTCATAGAATGATAAATCCAAAAAGGAATCATCTGCGGCATCGATAGCTGGCGAACAAGGAGAAAGAGAGTATGGGTTACCATTGTGAGTTTCAAAGAATGGATCAACACTAAAAACATTATTGGATTGAATATTTCTTCGATCTCCTGATTGTCCACCTATCTTAAAGATAGCAGCAGTTGTTGACCTCAGAGAGTCATGAATTATAGTATTCCTCACAATATTGGCTGCTAAAGTTCCGGTCCAGCTGTTGTCTCCGTAGGCCAAGAAGATACCTGAAGTAGCAGACTCCATTTTGTTGGCAACTATAGTACTATTCACCACATCTACATAAGCCTTGCTGGCAAAAGCTCTGAACCTCTGAGTAGTTGTTCTAGCCGAAAACATGGCATTAAGCGCTCCACCTTCAGTACCGATGATATTATTGGCGACAAGAGAATTAATCAATCTAAACCGTGTAGGTTTATTTTCAGCCAAATCATTATACGATCCTCCAATACTACGAGGGGCGTAATTATCAATAATTCTACTATTCCTGATTTCCAAACCGTTTTCACTGGCCACCCCATTAGAGTTTCTTGTAGTATAGAAAAGCAAATTTGTCGCTAGGTTCCTTTGAAAGACGCAGTTGTCAAATATCAAATAAGCTCTCGCATCTTGAACATAAGCCAGCCGTACCCGGGAGCCTTCAAGCGTAATACCATCAACAAACGTATTAGTCGCAAAGGCATTTCCTCTGGCCTGAATCAGGAAGTTAGAGTTTTCAGAAAAACTAGCCTCATTGGCTTCACTTACTACAGAAGTATCATTTCCGGCAATATCACCAGTGATCACCGTCAGGTTGACTAACGGATCACGACTCTCTAGGACCGTTTCTGTCCCTTCAAACCCTCCATAAATAGACCTACCTGGCTTGATATCAATAAACTCAGCTTGGTTGGAAGCGTCGGTCACTTTGTATGTTCCATCGGCAACCCAAAGCTGGGCCGGATCATTTGACGCCATATAGGCCAAGCGTAATGAGGTGTAAGCAGTTGCCCAACTTGTCCCATCTTGAATAATACCAGAAGCATTAGCGTCAACGTAAACAATTTTCGAAGAGTACACTTTAGAGGCAGTAACCATACACCCTGCTGATGTATTCGCTTCGACTTTAATTGTTTTCACCCCAGAAGTTGGTGTATAGTAATGGTTAGTCGTATTCGCCATTAATACGTCATCTTCAAACCAACGGTAAAAAGCAAAACCTGAATCTACTGATATCGTTGACGTATCTCGTTGGAAGGTAAGAGCATCTGGCAGAGCCTCATGCATCAAGAAGAAGGTTGCTGTATCAGCATTGGCAAAGGTAGCATCAGCTCCAGTGACAAATTGATACTGACCCTGATTTGCTAGTGTCATACCTTTGATCAAGGTATCAATGGAAACGGGAGCTATCACACCGCCGTCCTTTAACCACTGTACTTCTACGCTAGCACCTCCAGAAATAGTGAAGGGGTTCAAAAAATCAAGCCCTTCGCATAACTTAACGGTATCTGCTATTTCCCCAACAACTTTCACCGCTGGATCAGCAAGCAACTCGATTTCAGAACCACTCAATAGAATATCATAAAGCTGTATATCATCAATTTCACCAGATAAATAATTATTGAAACTAGAAACACCACTCTTAGCTGCGCCAAACAACACTTCCTTGGATAACAACAAAGGAGCGTTAGGCTGAGCATAGGTCAACTGAGCGGCCATTGCACCATCAAGATACAATTCATATACCGCATTAGAGGCTCTACTTAGCGCTATATGATGGTAGACATCTGGTGAAAAGTAAGTATCCGAAGAGCTCTGAACAGTGGCTAAAAAGAGCTGTGGATCGCTAATACCATTTTCTTCTGCTACTCGGAATTTGATCGAGTCATTGACGACTTGGACTTCTAGAAACCCAAAATCCGGAGAAGTACCCGGCTGTTGGAATAAAGTCACCGCATTTGTCCCTGAAGGCTTCTTAGCCCAAAAGTCCAACGTGAATTCACCTGCTGAATCCACTGCAAAGGCGTGATTTTGTGGATTGAGTTTGAGCACATCATTTCCATCGAAGCTAAGGGCTGACGTTTTATTGCCGAACCTATCTCTCACAAAATTGGCTGAGCTTGTATTGAAGTTATACTGTCTTCCAGATACATCGAGCAAGTCACCGTTCAAAGGATAATCCGCTAATAAAGTAGTCTTCATTTGAACAACAATCGATTTTGATGTGCTCTTCACTGATGGACTAGTTTGATTGGCCGTAATGATCAATGTATCACTAGCATTTCGATTGACCGCAGACAGCTTTTTTGTCAACGTAATCGCACCTGTTTGCGCGTCTATTGAAGCTGTGGCAAACCCAACATCTGTTTTATTCAAAGCATAGGTGATCACATCTCCCGCCTCATCAGAAGGATTTTGTGGGATAAGGTTGAAGGTATTCGCTAAATCATCAAAACGTATAGCAAAGGTATCAGAAATGGAAAACCTTGGTGCATCATCCACTGCCGCAACCACTACGTCAATGGTATCCTTTGCCATGATGGAATCTGCATCCATTGCAGTAAAGACTAACGGAACAGTCCCCGTAAAATCAGGTTTGCCTGAAAAGGTAAACGCTGATCCGTTTTGCACCATCAACAGCTGACTAGACACATTGCTGGAAATACTATCTACCCTATAAGACAAGGTGGAATTATTTACATGCGCGAAATACCCTGATAAATCAACTGTAGCAGAATCCAAATCTTCGGTGAGTGAAATATCTGGAATTGGGGCAAGCCGGGAAACGGCTGAACTCAGCATGTATAAGGAAGAAACTTCTGCTTGCGTTAAGAACCGATTGTAAATACGTACTTCATCTAACGACCCTTGAAAGCCATTTCCTCCGTTACCAAAATATTTAGCGAGTGCAAAAAAGCGTCCATCCGTCTTTAAAGCAGTTGGTGCAGCGTCTGCAAACTCTTGAACACCGTTGAGATAAAAGCGCAGACTATCACCTGCACTGATGGAAACCACCAGGTGATACCAATTGCTAGGTAACAGCATAGTATCCAAAAGAGAATACATTGCTACTTGGTTATCAGCGTCTGTGGTTTGAAAATACACCCCGGAGGATCGATAGGAAAAGATTACATTATTGGCCTGTTGATGAACAAACACATTTTCAGCAACTCCTGATTGTAGGGTATCCGTTGGCTTAACCCAAATGCTATACGACATCCCGACAGTTCCATCGCCGGGAATAGAAGTATTGAGTCCATCAGTCCTTTGACCGCTGTACAGTGCTGCACCAGTGGTATTCCCAAATCGATCTGTGCCATATCCTGGGGCACTAAAGATGGAAAGCCATTGATTCCTTCCACTTCGGTCTCTGATTTGTCCTGATGTATTGATGTTTTGATCTAAGGGATAGAAGGCGGTCATGCCTGACCTAAAGTCAATTTGATAGTTCGTTTCAAAGGTATTGGAACCCAAATTGCCGTTGCCTGCCAAGTCTGTAACCTTATTCGCAGTCAGTGACACACTTACGTCACCTTCTTCTAAAGGAGTTAGTAGAACTTTATATGAAGTGTCATTTATAGCCGTAATCGTCCGTACAATTCCATTTGTGATGGAAAGACTATCTGCCACCAAGCCTCTTATTTTTTCACTAAAGGAAAAGACCACCGGAATGGCAGGGTTAGTAGTAGCCCCTGACACCTCACTAGACAGAACAACGGTAGGCGCAACCGTCTCATACTCAATAGAGCTAAAAAGGGAATCACTCGAAATCCCAGCACCAGAAGCGGCTCCTGGAGGAAGGGCAATCGTCACATCACCAATGGCTGTCGGGGTAATTGATACCTGATAAAGTGTGTTACCCCCTGTCAGACTAGAAACCGTTCCATTTGTCACCACAAAAGAATTCGTTGTAAGTCCAGAAACCGCCTTATCGAAAGTCAGCTGGGCAGTAAAAGGCGATTGATTTGTGGCAAGATAACCATCAACGGTAAGATTGGGAGCCGAAGACAGCCCTGTTGTAAATGTCCAGTTAGTGGCAGCTATTCCTGCAAAAGGAATACCACCATCCGAAACAATAGCTCCGCTTGGTACAGCACAACTATACTCGGTGGTATCGGTGAAGGCACTGGACACCGGTACAACAACTAACGCACCCTGTATACGTAGATCATCCACAGGTATGGTCTCGACCACATGATTAGAGGCTACTTCTCTCACCACGATATTTCCGGTCCCTGCTTCCACAGGCGTATTAAACGTCATGGTAAGTGGTAAAGACCTGCTAGCAGCCGTTTCTTGATGTACAGGAAACAATGTAGGCTGGGCAACCCCACCAATTTTGACAGTCATGGCGATATCACTTATAGCAGTACCTGCTCCATGCAACCTACCACCAGTATACCAGTCTGTATTACGATTGCTTTGGCTGTAGGAAATACGCATTGGCCCTCCAATTACGGTAGAGAAACGTACCGTATATTTCTGTCCGCTCTGAACAATAATACCCAAGGAGGATATGTTCAATCTATTGGTTCTATTCGAGCCAACCGGCCCGGCCTGCATTTGCCCTAATAGAGTTCCTGCAAAACCATCACCCTGATACACCCTTACTAGCACCGTAGCAGTCGATGTATTCACTAGATTTCCTAATTGTACCTCATTGATTCGTCCTGTACCACAAGCAGTAAAGGACTGACCAATCGAAGCACTTGTAGTACCTGTGCCTTGAAAGCCGTTGAAGGCTATACCAACATTACACGTTTGAGCAACAGATATAAAGTTCAGCATTACCAACACCAGAAGTATGATAAGCAATTTCAAATGACTTAATGTTTTAATTATCATATTAATTGAAGGTTTATTAATATTTCACAACTAGCAATTCATTTCGATTTGTATATCCAAAGCACTTTATCATAAAGTAGCTCAGTACAATTGAACACCGGAAAGTGATTTACCATATTATATAGGATTATAGTTATTGACTAAAAGCTAAATAGCTGTTGCAAAGCTTACTGAAATAAGGAACCCAAATCGGTCAAAGAAATCCCAAAAACGACCAAGCATCCCTCAAACAGGTCAAAAAACACCCTAAAAAGACCACAGAAAACGTTCGAAGGAATATCATCTTAACAGGCTAACGATCAGTAGTAATTCTGACTCAGATCGTATTTGATAGATAAATAATAATCGACATTACGAAAAAGTCTTACAAACAAGGTTAACAAAGGCACAAAAACAACTCAGCAAAATATTAGTAAAACACAATTTATCATTAGACAACCTGATTTTTTTCAAAACTGGATTGATGTAAACGTGTTGTCAATCACTAATATTGCACTTGCTAAACATCTTGTTATTATTTGAGGCCTAATGCCTGCACTTATGTAGACTAAAGGCATTTTAAAACCTCAGATTCTAACCACTTTCTATAGATATAAGCTTGGGACATCACAAGTGCTCAGGCACCAACACTGAAACTAGATACTCCAAAAATTGAAAGTCGAAAATCCACTAATTGAGGAAAAGAAAGAGCTTCTCCAGGTATAAGAAGCCGGGGTGTTAAGTTTGAGTTATGAGGAATATATAAGATCATTACACAAAGAAGTTAGTTTGAACGGCGTATTGCGTGATTTTATATCAACCTGTAATTTGATACCAAATTACAAAAGACTACCCCACTTCACAAATCAGATTAGTTCTATAGGCGCAGTTCAGTCACATTGATTTTCAAAGAGAAATAGGTTGTTTTAAGACTTGTATCATTCTATCACTCTTAACGTTCAATAAGCGATATTCAAAACCATAAAGAGAAGTACAAAGAGCACATATTCCCGAATCAACTACATTCTTTGAAAACCTATTTTTTGACAAATGGCACTTTTATATTTCCGCTATAGTGAAAAACGTAGTAGCCATTTGGTAGACCCGATATATCTAGACTTACACGTGAATCTGTACTTTTTATGGAAGAGGCTTCAACTACGTTTCCTTTTAAATCAGTGATCGAAATCTTGCGAAGATCCGCATTATTCATGTTTATCGAAATCCTATTTGACGAGGGATTTGGGTATATCGTGACCATGTCAGAATCACTATCTATGTATCCTTCAGAAAATAATTGCGAAGAACCATCTGATTCCTTTACCAATTGCAGAGTGTGATTTGTAGGTTTTACAAATTCTACGGCATTAGAAATTGTAATTTTATTCATTTTAATACCACTTTCTCTATGTGAGAAATATAAAGAATGCGTTCCCTGTTTAAGTGAAACATACGCTGAACGTATTGAAAACGAGTTTTTATGGTAAGCAGAAGGTGTCTTTAAATTAACCTGATGAGGCTGAATACCCTCACACCTCACCCAACTTCCGTTATCAACTTTAAGCCACAGCAAGTCTCCGTCATTATTATCCGAAATTACTTCAGCATCAATACGAAAATACCCCTCAAAGGGAACACTAAAATCATACCTAATCCCATGCGAACATAGTGCCGACGGTGAATTGGTGTTACCCGATCCATTCTTAGTCAACTCAAAATAAATTCCTTCAGAATCGTTTGGATCAAAACTCAGAAAGAATCTTTCTTCGACCAGTCTATCTTCTGTCTCAACTGTCTTCGAAAATATTGGGTTAGTGGAAGGCAAGTCTTTAGCCAATGGACTGGAAGTGGATGAAATAGACGTGTTGTTTTTTAATGTCAAATTTTTGTCGACGGGGACTGGAATAATCTTATCAGTTAGCGCTTCCGAATGGATTTCACTTTGAGCCTCTTCAGCTTCAAGCCCTGCAACTTTAAAATCATGTCCTACTGCTGAATTTAGGTCTATTCCAGGCTCGACAATGGGGTCAATAGAATATTGGTCGGCGCCGATATCAATAGTGACAGAAGGCCTAGATTGTCCATGAATATCAACATCAAAATCAGCATCATTAATACCGTACAAATAGTTTAAGTTTACCCCTTGGCCAATTAGATCATTGCAAGTGACATCCAGAAATCCGCTTGTTTTGGCAAATGGATAAGTCGAATTCTTTATATCAGTGGCGATATTATCACTACTGCCCCTCATGTTGTTCATTTGACTAATCCATGTTTGGAATAGGTGAATATCATCAGGCCTGAAGCCCTTCAAATAAAATCTATTAGAGACAGCGGTTACCTGAACTCGAAATGACTCGGGTTTGGCCGGGTAGTTTCTATACGGCCAATAAATACCCTTCGAGTTCATATTTTTATAAATAATATTATTGGCTAGGATCACTTCTTGTGGGAGGTTGGGACCATCAGAAAAATTTATGCCATGTGCTGATGGGTTAATAATAGTATTATTGGCTATTATGACACCATTCGCAGCCTCATAACGCATACCATCTCCAGAGCCCACGTCAATACCATCATCCTTATTAACGGTAGTATCAGGATTACCATAAATTATAT
>CAYMST010000144.1:0-9260 GCA_964393115.1 uncultured Roseivirgaceae bacterium
CTGCCAGCTTATTATTAGAACCCTTACCCTATACGGTGAGGGTTTTTTTATGCCCTATGCTTAACAGCACCGAAACACTAGTAGCCCACTATAAACAACTAATCCAGCAATACAAGCTGATAGAATGGAGTAATAGTTGCCAGGAGCGCAACAGTGGCTTACAGTAAATATTACTCCTAACAATTTTTCCATTCTACAAGTATATGATTTGAAAATCTCTATGGGTATACAACACTATAATGAACCAATATGTGGGCTAATGATGATGTTATCAATGGCTTTAAACAGAATTGACGAATAACTAGTGTCCGTTTTAATATCTGAATTTACTATTTTTCCAACAGAATCCTCTGAGGGATTATTTAGGCTCTAGTAACCGATTTTTCTTTATGGCAATCACTCATTTCATTTCAGGTTTACCTCGTTCGGGATCGACACTTTTCTCTGGTATATTGACCCAAAACCCTAGGTTTTATGCCAATATGAGCAGTCCAGTTGGCTCTTTGGTTAACAGTTTATTGGAGCAAATTGGAGCAGGAAGCGAATTTTATAGCTTTTTTAACGAAGAGAAGAGGAAGCGAATGTATGAGGCCGTTTTTAAGGCTTACTACGAAGATCAAGAGGGCAAGGATATTATTTTTGATACTAATCGAATGTGGTCTTCTCGCCTCCATCAGTTGGTTGAGATATTCGGTGATTTCAAGATGATTTGTCTTGTAAGAAATCCTGCATGGATAATGGACAGTTTCGAGCAGATTTATAGAAAAAATCCTTTTAACTATAGTAAGATGTTTGCTGCCGCAAATAGACAGACTGTTTATTCACGGTGCGAAAGCATGATAAACGGTGGAATAGTTGGTGCCGCATGGGCTTCATTGAAGGAAGCCTATTACGGGGAATATTCAGAACGTCTTCTGTTAGTCGATTACGATATTTTAGCTCAGTTTCCTAAGAAAACGATTTCGCTGATTTACGAATTCTTGGATGAGGAAAAATATGAACATGATTTTGAAAACGTCGAGTTTTCCCATGACGAGTTCGATTATACCTTGGGTGTAAAAGGTCTGCATGCCGTTAAACGAAAGGTTGAGTTTAAACAAAGGAGAAGTATACTCCCCCCCGATCTTTTTAAGAAGTACGCAGAGATGTCTTTTTGGTTGGATACTAGAGGTACTGCGGCAAGCGTGATCGCTCCAAAAAAGGTTAAGTAAGAAAAGTTAGAATAGAAATCAACGTACTATTTTTTTTGATTTTGTAATCAAAAACCTGGTATCTGCGTATAGATCAATATTCTTATAACTCTAAACCACCTATAAGTGCTTAAGAATATTGTAAATCATTTCGGAAGCGTGTGCATGAATGTCGCACTGGCAACATCTTCCATTTCCGCTACAGCGGCACAACAGGCTTACTACCGAGCTAGAAGGGGGAGCTATTCTAGAAATACTCAATACATCATTGATACTAAGGTCTTGCCATATTCGGTTCAGTCTTTAGGAAAAAAGGCAAAGTTTTCTGAAACGGTCCGCCACCAACTCGGTAGGTCGCATAGTATGCGGAAAGGACAAAAAACGGTTGAACTTGTTTTGGTAGATGCAAACGTTAAAAATAAGTACAGCATCCTTAAACAGTCTAAGCCAGGGCTCGATGTACTGGAGATAAAGCGTGATGGTGATGTTATAAAACAGCTAACAGATATTTTATCCAATTATAAAGGACTAGATGCCATTCATCTACTGTCTCACGCTCAGTCTGGAAAGCTGTTTATAGGAGGTGAATGTATCGATAAGATTGACCTTGAAAAAAGAGTGGGGGCTTTTAAAGCTATTAATAAGGCGGTAAAAAAAGGCGGAGACCTTTTGTTATATGGTTGTGAATTAGCAAAGGATGAAGGCGGGGATGAATTTCTTGAAATAATCAAAGGGAATACCCATGTGGATGTAGCTGCTTCAATTGATAAGACGGGTAATGAGATATCTGGTGGAGATTGGGACCTCGAAATTAAGAAAGGAATAGTGGAGACTAATCCTATAAACTCCTTGCTATCCACAGATCAGTTGAATGAAACACTCCAGGTGGTTGAACAAGAGATTATAAGTGAGTTGCAAGATTTTGATGCTCCAGCGGATGGTTCTGGTGGTGCAACTGTTTATACTACCAATGGTAATATCGCTATTAGTAATATGTACAAAACAGATGCGGGAGTGCCGTTTTTTAAGCTAAGACCTAATCAGTCTATCGCTGATGGTGGTGATCCCACTAGTTCTATTTCGCTGAACCTTAATAACTATATCACTAAGTTTCCAGATGAACAAGACGCTTCCTCAATTTATATGGCTGGGGGGTTAGCAGCTTCAGTGATTACGGATGGTTCAGAACGGCTTACATTTTATCTCTATGGCTACTCTGGCGATGCTGGACTTGGTGCAGGAGGTTTTCACTATGGCATATATGCTGGGAATATTTATGGGACTGACACCAATATGTGGGCAAATACTGATGCTTTTAATTACTTAAACAGTTCCTCATACACTCTTGAAAATGGGTATTTTGTATTTAATGTTCGAGAGTATGGGGCTTCCATTTCCAATGGTACAAGCAATACCTGGACAGAATTGAGGGTATATGAATTACCGTCACTAAAATATACGGGCTTGCTTCCTCCGGATTTTTCATCTCTTGATTCTGTATCAGTTGAAGAAGGAACGGCAACAACGGAAGTAATTCTTGACGTAAACGCTTCTTATAATAGTAATGGTGTTGCCGATACAGATATTACCTATAGCTTGTCTGGAGATGACGCCGATGACTTTAATTTAGACACAGATGACGGTGAGTTGCGGTTCAAGGTTTCACCTGATTTCGATACTCCGGCAGACAACGGAGCAGATAATGAATATAACATCACCGTTACGGCAACGCAAACTGAAGGGGATGATCCTTCTACTGACCAAAATATAAAAATCATAGTGACTGAAGCAGCGGTAGTTAATCCGATTGCTGATTATGCTGATGATAACAATAATCCTGTTCCGACTATATCTGATTACAGCAACTTAGGAGTGACGGGAGTCACCTCTGATAATCTTGCTGAGATTAACGCTATTGTAGACGGTTTGACTAGTTCTGATGTAGATGAACTGACTGAGATCCAGGCGCTGGTAGATGCCGTTGTCGCCGGAAATGTGATTGAAGACTATGCTGATAGTAATATGAATCCAGCTCCTTCAGTTGATGATTATGAAGATTTGGGAGTGACTGGCGTTACCGTTGATAATTTAACGGAGGTCAATGCGGCGATAGACGAACTGGGCAGTAGTGATGTAGACGAATTGACTGAGGTTCAGGATCTAGTTGACGCTGTAGTTGCCGGAAATGTGATTGAAGATTATGCTGATAGTAATATGAATCCAGCTCCTTCAGTTGATGATTATGAAGATTTGGGAGTGACTGGCGTTACCGTTGATAATTTAACGGAGGTCAATGCGGCGATAGACGAACTGGGCAGTAGTGATGTAGACGAATTGACTGAGGTTCAGGAGTTAGTGGATGCCGTTATAGCGGGAAATTTGATTGAAGACTATGCTGATAGTAATATGAATCCAGCTCCTTCGGTTGATGACTATGCTGATATAGGTGTGACAGGGGTTACTGTAGATAACTTAACGGAGGTCAACGCGACAATAGATGGGTTGGTAAGTGGTGATGTAGACGAATTGACTGAGGTTCAGGATGTAGTTGACGCTGTAGTTGCCGGAAATGTGATTGAAGATTATGCTGATAGTAATATGAATCCAGCACCTTCGGTTGATGACTATGAAGATTTGGGAGTGACTGGCGTTACCGTTGATAATCTAACGGAGGTTAATGCGGCGATAGACGAACTGGGCAGTAGTGATGTAGACGAATTGACTGAGGTTCAGGAGTTAGTTGACGCTGTAGTTGCCGGAAATTTGATTGAAGACTATGCTGATAGTAATATGAATCCAGCACCTTCGGTTGATGACTATGAAGATTTGGGAGTGACTGGCGTTACCGTTGATAATCTAACGGAGGTTAATGCGGCGATAGACGAACTGGGCAGTAGTGATGTAGACGAATTGATTGAGGTTCAGGAGTTAGTGGATGCTGTTGTAGCGGGAAATGTGATTGAAGACTATGCCGATAGTAATACGAATCCAGCTCCTTCGGTTGATGACTATGAAGATTTGGGAGTGACTGGCGTAACCGTTGATAATTTAATGGAGATTAATGCAGCTATAAACGCACTTGGCAGCAGTGACGTGGATGAACTGGAAGAAGTGCAAGATATCGTGGATGAAATAAACAATCCTGCTTTTACTTGGACAGGTACTACTTCTTCCGCCTGGCAGTTAGCTAGCAACTGGGATAAGAACGCTGTACCTGATTCTAGCGCTAATATTACGGTGCCAGATGTTGCAAATCAGCCGGTCATAGACTCGACCTTTGGGGTTAATCATATAACTATAGAAGCTGGGGCTACTATTACTATTAATTCCGGAGGTGGACTCGCAATTTATGGAGACGTACTTGGGACGGGACAAGCAATCGTTAAGCGAAATACGCTTAGTAGGGGTTACAGCATTATAGGGTCACCTATAACTTCTCAAGTAGTTTCAAGCCTAACAACGAATATCACTTACCTCTGGGATGAAGTCAATAATACTTACGTTAGTGCTGCGGACTCTACACTAAGTCCTGGTGAAGGAATGTTTTTAGCTCTAGCTCCTTCAGTTACATTTTCAGGTACTTTGAACAGTGATACAATTGAAGTTGTATTGAGTAAAGTAGGTGCTGGTGAGAACTCTATATCTGATGGGAATAATCTTGTAGCGAACCCATATGCTGCAGCTATTAGTCGCTCCAAATTTATTTCGGCTAATAGTGATGTTCTTACAGGAGGTGCCATTTACTTTTGGGATGATGGTAAAGCCAATGAGGGAGGTCTCCGAGACGGTGGGTATGTAGTGGTGAATGATTTAGGTGTAACGTTACCGGCCAGAGGGATTACGGGTAAAAAGTTTGATACTCTTAATAATACCATTGGTTCGGTACAGGGGTTTTATGTCATGGCAGAGAATGACGGCGACGTATTAAAGTTTACTCCAGACATGCAGCAGATGCTTGGTAATGCGGACTCTACTTTTTTCAGAAGGTTTGATAATAAAGAGTCTCTCAAGCTATCCCTTTCCGGTCCTGAGGATTTATATCAAGAATTAATAGTCGCACGAGTGGATAATGCAACGAATCAGGTCGATAAGGCCTATGATGCACCATTGCTTGAAATTAATGACGGACTCTCATTTTATAGCTTGATTAATAGTAAACCATATGCCATTCAAGCCGTGTCTAAGAATGGTATCCAAAGGGTTCAGTTAGGAATTGACGTTCCCGTACTCGCTAAGTATACATTAGAGTTTAACTCACTTATTAGAGTAAAGAATGCGATGTTACTTGATAGAGAAAATGGTATAACTTATCCAGTAGAGGAGAGGGGACAAATTGAGTTAAGTCTAGAACCAGGACGACACGATAATCGATTTGAGTTAATATTTAGTCAAAATGGCTATCAGATAACTGCCTTAGACGCTAGCAAAAACTTATGGTTGAGTGGGGATAGAGCCTCACTTATTGCGCATACGAATCAACATGGTGATCAAAATCTAACATTAACTGACCTTCAAGGAAGAATGATTTATGCTAACGGAACTGTCAAAATTGTTGATGGGCAAATATCAATCCCGAGTACTAATTTGGTAGAAAACACAGTTTACATCTTAACCGTTGGCAAGAATAGTATCAAATTCGTTTTACCATAAATATGGAGTTAAACAAATTGAGCAACTGATGAAGGTTCATCTCAGTTGCTCAATTTATTTAACCGCAGCTATTTGCAAACGTTGCTTTAGAAACTTTGCACCTAAAGCCAAACTAATTTTCTGATTTAAAAAAAACATATTAACCCATAAGTTTATTTAGACTGAATTTGAATAACTGTTCTTTTGATTTTAGATTTGCTGTAGAATTAGTCTAAATAAGGATGACGGAAGAGTTTAATAGTAACGTTCAGTTGTTAGAAAAGTATCAGACTGGTTATGTAATAAAGGATCAGTTTAGTGAAGAATGTGTCTTTAAGAAATGCTGCAAAAAGTATAAGAAGAAGGGACGTCACTGTAAAAATTGTCCGAAACTCTAGCTTATGAAGACTCTTTGCAACGAGGTTTTGTATAAAACTGAAAGTTTTGAAGTTATTTTAAATCCGAAGTCCGCAGCACTAATTGTAGACTTTTATGGTGATAAGATTCAATTTAGACTATGTGAGTTCTTTAACTTTAAAAAAAGGATATTAGCGCTTGACCTTTTAGAACTCTTCCAATCAAATACTCGTGACTCAGAACTCATTGAGTTACCCCACACAGGCCGATTTATTTTGCTTTCTATAAAACAAATCCTTGAGGTTAGAGATTTATTATGTGGAGCTCATGTCATGATGGAGCTTAACAGTCTCATTCATCAAGAGATTATTAGAAAGTAACTTAGACCAAATTTAAAATAGAAGGCTAATTGGTCATTTAGGTGCCAAAGTTTTAGATTTAGCCTCATTAAAGTCGAAAATCACTTATGCAGGACATATTAAGAAAACATCACGTGCTCAAGGATTCAATCGTTACTATCCTTAACAAACAGATCAAAATGGAGGCCCAGGCATCCGCAGCATACCTAGCCATGGCGGCTTGGTGCGATGTTAGAGGGTATGACAACAGTGCTGAATTCTTCTTCAAGCAATCTGATGGAGAAAGAGCACATATGATGAAGCTTTTTCAGTACTTAACGGACATGGAATGCCAGGCTATATCTCCGGCTCTTGAAGACAGTCAACATGACTTCCAGGATTTAAGAAGTATTTTCGAAAAGGCTCTAGAAATGGAAATTTCGGTGACGGATTCTATTCATGAGATCGTTAAGCTATGTCGAGAAGAAATTGATATGGCAACAGAAGAATTCATGCGTTGGTTTGTCATGGAGCAAATCGAAGAGGAATACGTAGCCCGCAGATGTGTTGAATTATTTGACGTATTGGGAGAAGATAAGATTGCGTTAGGTATGTTTGAGGAGCGCGTATTAGGTGTTGAATATAAACCAGCAACAGGAGAGCCGGCATAGGCTTTTTAAGTCAAGATCTTAATAAGTAGAGACAGCGGTCCGTACAAGACCGCTGTTTTTTTATGCTGTTTTATTTTTACCACTTTACTTCAAACTGTATTATTTGTTAGTGAAATCATTTGATAATTAAGGGTTTGTGATTTTGATCCCTGTAGGTTTAGAAGTTAATTGAGAAATCATACCCTATCCAACCCCTAATTAAAAAGTGCCCATTGTTAGTATTATAGAAGGATTCGCTAAAAGCTAGATCTTCAGGTTCCCCCGTTTCAGTATTGAAAACTTCGGTGACAAAAACATTAAGAATTGGTCCTCCTGTGATCGTGAGCTTTCCTAGATCGACACCGAGGTTTAAATGAAGTCTGTTTAGTAAATTGACTCTGTACTTGGTTCTTTTACTATTATGAATCATAGTAGAGGTGAGTTCAATATTTCCAAATAAACTATTTCCGAAATTCTTTTGAGAGCCAAATCCAAAACCATAGGTCCATAGAAAACTATCTTGATTGCCATCATCGTCTGTTGGTAAAAATCGAACCCCTGTTGAATAGATGTTATATAGACCATTGGAGCCTGTTCTAAACGCAAGTCTTAAATGCTCCACGTCGTTTGTTCCTATGCCAAATTCGACTTTTCCGTTTTTCACCAAATTGAAAACACCGATGGTGAGCCCTTTACGAAGGGTGTCAACCTTATTGATGAGTCCGATTTGAATTCCATTTAATTTCTTAGAATAATTGTAAAGTCCAATTTGTGCTCCTTTAGTAGCGCCCTTGTTAATATTTCCAATTCCGGCTATCTGCACTCCGTCAATTCCTTTACTATGGTTGATAAGGCCTGCAACCTGAGCTCCTTTCACTTCGCCAGAGGCTATGTTAACTCCACCAGTAAGTTGTGATCCTATATGGTCTCCTTTTGTTATGTTAGCCCCCGCCGAAGCTTGAATTCCTGACATTGAGCCCGCTGATATGTTGCTACCGCCACTTATTTGAACGCCACTCGTGCTATCTCCCGAAGTACTGTAAACACCAGCGATCTGTATACCTCTAACTGCTCCAGAAACCATGTTGGCTCCACCAGTAATTTGTCCACCTTTTACATCACTGTCTACTCGGTTTAGTATTCCAGCAACTTCGACTCCATTTACGTCTAAACCTACTCGGTTACCAAGACCTGCAATTTGTACTCCGGTAACGGACCTTTCCTCTTTGTTATGAAGTCCGGCAAATTCAAAGCCTTTCACACTACGGAGGTGCCCCCCTAAGATATTTAAGGAATAATTGACGTCAGTTGCAGAATCTTCATATTGCAACGTGCCTACTCCTGGTATCACGGATACTTGAAAGGGCTCATTTTTTCGAGTATATCTGGTCTTTGAAGTTAGCGTATTGAAATTGGTTACCGTGGTATCTTTGCTATCTACTATTCTTTTTAAGGGGAGAGGCTCTTGGGAGACTACTGGACTGTCTTGAATGATAGTGTCTTGATTCAAGGCTTTTGCTTCTGGAATAGGGACTGTAGTCGGTTCTTTCTCCGGTAAATTCGGACCTGAGTTTGACTTTGCTGGCCCTACAGGATTCTTAACCAATTCCTTTTCTTTCGCTTGGATAATCGTGTATCCGTCAATAAACTTTACGGAGTAGTTGTTGCCAAGAACATAGCCCATTACCGTCTTTATTTTAATGTTTACGAAGTTCTTCGCCTGTATCAGTTGATCCCCGATGATCGTTGGGTCAAAAGACAGCGTAACTCCTTCGATTTTATCTATCTGATTTAAAGCAGACTTTACTGTTCCTTTTTTAATATCAACAGAAATTTCTTTATTGCCCAAATCATTATTTTGAGCCAAAGCTGTGGAGAGGTTAAGAAGTATACCTGTCGCCACAGCGAATAATTTAGTTTTTACAAATAGTCGATCCATCTATTAGATATTGGTTATTTACATAAAAAATTTTAATGTCTAATGTCATGGCAATTATCTCCATGATTTTTTCAATCTTTTCTTCGTTGAACTCGACGGTAATCAAACATGATTTTAGTTCAGGGTTTTGGAACTTAATGTCTTTGTCAAAGACCTC
>CAYMST010000144.1:9270-11960 GCA_964393115.1 uncultured Roseivirgaceae bacterium
TACACTCTTTCCCTACACTTGCATGACTTTTTCAAGCTCAAGTGCTTTGAACTGTAATTTTTTGGTATGCCAGTATTGATGACTTTTGGTGGGTAGAAGGTTTCCTTTATTCAGTTTTTGTTGCTTTAAGTTGACCTCACCATACTCCCCAGCCTTCAGTATCATCTCGCCGTACTTATGTTTGAGGCTTACGACTCCCTCGTCTACAGATACTTTTATACCGTTCAGCGATTCCTTTACATTAAATGAAGTACCGAGTACTTCAACTTCAGCGTCTGTGGTCTGTACAAGAAACGTTCTTTTAGGGTCTTTTTCCACCTGGAAATAAGCTTCTCCTGTCAATGTAACACGTCGTTCTTCAGCCTTAAAGCTTTTGGGGATGGTTAGTTGACTGCCGGTGTTTATGGTGACGTGAGAGCCATCCTGAAGAGTTCTTTTTGTGGTCTCCGAAGCGATAATTACTTCGCTTTCTGTGGTGGTCATCATATATCGAGAGATGAAGAAGCTCAAGCCAAACAGTATCAATATGCTTGCCGCTATGCTCAAGCGATACCAGTTAGCACTAGGTTTAGCCTCTTTGAAGTTTTCTTGAGCAACAAACTTTTTCCAGGCCTTGCCTTTCTTGTAGATCTTTTGGTTCCAAACAAGGGACTGTACTGCCACTACATCCTTATAAAATATTTTTATCCTATTATATTCTTCTTGGTTGGAGGCCTTACTTTTCCATTCTTCAATTTGTGCTTCTTCTTCAACGGAAGCTTTTCTTGAGAAGTGTCTAAATAAGAGCTCTTCCGTAATGCTATTTTTATCGTTATGTTCTTTGCCGTTCACATGGTATAGAAAACCGAAAAGTGATTTACCCTGACAACCAACTCAAAAAAAAGTCAAAAAATTATTGTCTTGATGTAATGCCCCAGTACTTGCCGCATAACTTTTAGGGCTCTACTAATTTGAGTTTCTACAGTTTTGATAGAAATATCGAGGTTTTTTGCGATTTCCGAGTACTTCATTTCCTCAACTCTACTCATCTCAAATACCTCACGACACTTAGGAGGTAACTGATCTAGTGCTTGTTCGATTTGCTCATGTAGTTCCTCAAACTCCAGAAAATCATGGGATAGAGCTGGGGCTGGAGTCGTTTTTTCCTCTTGTTGATACCGGTCTACGATTTTTGAATGTTTTAAATAGTTCAGCGCGGCGTTCCGAACAGCACCTAATAAGTAAGACTTTAAATTAGTCCTGATCTCGACCTTATCTGCATTTTCCCACAAAGTTGAGAATACATCTTGCACAATATCTTCGGCAACTTGATGGTCTTCGGTATAATGAAATGCGAATGCACACAACGAGGCGTAATGTTCATTAAATAGTTGTTCAAAGACTTTCTGATCAGTGAGCTTTACAAGTGAAACAGAATGAGACAAGAGTTGGTTTTTTGCGCAAATGTAACTGTCAACAAGGCTAAAAATCAATAAGTGTCTTAATTCCTATTGTCGACGTAGACGCGCTTGTTTAGTTTTCTAATTATTTACCGATCCAGGTCAATTTCTTCCAAATAAACTCTAACGGTCCTTGTTGGTGTTTTTTTAACCACAATCGACTGAAAGTGAGTTGGGAAATGAAAATCAATAATCCCACTCCCACACTGCTGATGGTATCCAGTCTGTAAAACTTAAGTCCATAGCCGAAAAATAATATGCTCCCGAGTACTCCTGTAAGTGTATAGTTTGTCAAACTCATTTTTCCATAGGGGATAATGAATTTCTGTGCTCTAAGAGTCCATTCCTTTATCCAAATAAGTATATATCCTGAAATTAGAACCCCTGTGAAAGCGACATTTTTCCATGAGCTGATGGCGACCTTGTTCAATAACTTGTACCCATAATTCATCTCGTGCTGTCTAATGAAAATAAATAATGAATAAAGCGGGATAAATAGAACTATACTGATTACAAGCACTTTGGTCCAAAACTCTTGATTTTCCCTGAGGTTAGATAATCGCTGTTTGCGACCCACTAAATATCCTAATAGAAAAAGACTAATGGTCACAAAAAGCCGGTTGTGGAACTGCCAATAGTTAGAAAACAGTTGTCCTGTCGTTAGATTGATACTAATCGTTTTATAAAAGGAGTTACCGGGAAGTGTCTGTTTAAGAATTTTCCAATATTTGTAAAGATTGGTTTTAGGAGGGACGTAACTGGGATCAAAGAGTTCATTAAAAAACTTATACCATTCCCAAGGATGAGCTAAAAAGAATAAGGCTAACACAAATATCACTCTGTTGGAGAGTTTTCCGATTACTAGAAATGTAAGTCCAGTGATAGCATAAAATACTAAGATGTCTCCTGGATAAAACATCGCATTTAGTTGAGCGATGATTACTAAGAGAAGCATTCTCCAAAAAAAACGCCAACCGAATGCGCGTCCTACTTCAGCCAATCGAGATTGCTGGGTGTGAAAACTAAAGCCAAATAAAAATGCAAATATTGAAAAGGACTTCCCTCCAAAAATAAACTTCATTATATCTTTTACGACTTCATTTAATGCTTCTCTTAACGGAGATAGACCTTCAGGGTCCCAATGAAGATTGAAGTGTTCGATGCTATGAAGTAGTACAATTCCTATAAGTGCGAAAGCTCTGAGTGAGTCTACTATCTCTAATCTTCCAGTCTTTGTGGTTAGCGTTTTAG
>CAYMST010000145.1:0-11941 GCA_964393115.1 uncultured Roseivirgaceae bacterium
TTTAAAAGCAATCATTTTTTTGATCACCGGTTGACTTTCGCCATAAAAAGGTAAATCTGCCCAGTAAAGTTGGTAGTACCTTTTTGAAGCATTTTTCCAGTCTTCCGAATTGTAAATATTTCTGTTTGCCAGGATAGAGGTAACTCTAACGGTTTCTTTGTATAATTCTATTAAGGCCGCACGTTCCTTGATAAAGTCTTCTTCATTTTTAGCCCAACTTTTAATACTCTGGTCATAAGAAAAGACTTTGATTAAACGAAGCTTTCTTAGCCATAAGTTAGGATCCGACGTTTCAGTAGCCAACAGATATGAATCCATTAACTTTTGTTCTTTTGCAGCTTTTGCGTTGAACTTTTCCAGTTTTAGCTTTCCATAGTCTATCACTAAGAATGAAATTATGGCACCAAGGGCTGCTATGCCCCACTTCAATAATTCGATTTCTGCTGGAGTCATTATTTACAGTGGTTTGGTTATAACCATATTGAGTGACATACTTCAGTTTTTTTACACCGTTCGATTCTTTACGAATATAAGTGAAATCCGACTTTAGGCTAAAAAAGATCAGTTATGAATCTTACAGGCTAAAATGGTTACACTTTAATGATTTTTCCGCGAATTTCTTTTCCACTATTCATAATTAATAGACTGAAGAGCGCGGTTTGATGAGTTTCCAGTTTACTTACGTCAATCGAAATCTTATTATTACCACTTTTTACCGAAACTAGTTGTTCATCTATGATCATTCCTTTTAAGTCATAGATTTGAATTCGTGCTTCTGTAGTCTCTTGGTATTGAAACTCGATATAGACTAAATCTTTTGCGGGAACTGGATATATACTTATATCGGCTTCATCAAGGTTTAGGACGTTATTGTCATTGGCTTCTATACTTTGATAGCTTTCGAGAGTTCTACTATTATTTAGACTAGAAATCTCGAAAAGTACTTCAGCCCCTTTCTCAATTGTCAATGCGTCCTCTAAAAAAATATCTGATGTAGCTTGAATTGTTAAGCCGTCTTCGGATGAAGGTATAGTTGGTGAGTTGGGTATGTTCTCACGTGCGAGAACTATCTCTTCTTTATCTTCTACATATTCATTATTCGTAGAAGTATAGGTCGCAACCCCTGATCCAATCACTAGGGTTTCACATGTGGTTTCAAGTTCATTTCTGACCAATGCTTCGTTTGGCGAGTTATCGTTTACGACGTAGAAAGAGCAGATAAAATGTTTATGTTGCTGAGCAAAACAGTGAGTGCATAAAGCAACACCTAGAAATAAATAAATAGCTTTCATTAAACCTACTTTTGATTGTTTTCTACGTCTTTCAATCTATTTTCCAGGTCTAAAATATAGAGCGTTAACTCTTCTATTTTTCGCAAAAGTGTTTCATTCATCTTGGCTACATCGTACCCTTTTTCTTCCATTTCTGCTGCTGGAGGTACTTCGGGTAAATGTTTGTTTTTTTGAACGAATGACCGCAATTCCGCATAACTTCTTAGTTTGTAATCTTCCTCAAACACGTAATCTGCCCCGACAACTTCGGTTATATGAAGCTTATCTGTTTCAATTCCATCTTTTACATATAACCGATATTTGTTTACGCTACTCGAGTTAAGGGTAATATTATTGGATAATCTCATTACAACTGTTCTGCTGTCATTATCAATACCTCCTTTGACAAAAACTAAATCACCTTCTTTTTCCCCGGATGAAAGTCGGTTAATATTCCAAAAGTTGTTTTCATAGTTTCCTATTCTTACGCCTATAGTAGTATTGAATACGCCTTCTGAGTCAAAACGGAATAAATTAGTTCGATTGTTTCCGTCGTTTTTAGCCGAGAGGATTAAGTCCCCATTTCCTAAACCGTGTTTAAGCCTTTTAAAATCCCAAAAATGATTGTCTTTTCCTCCAATTCGCAAGGAAGCTTTTGCGTTTAGAATGCCTTCTTCAGTTAAGATAAGACGAACTGACTCCCCATTAGCGGCACCACCAAATTGATTATAAAAAAACAAACCGTTACCTGTGGGGTCTCTTACGATGTTCCAGTAAGACAGAGTCGGTGTTTTGCCGATTTTCATGCCTTCGTGTGTGAAATGTCCGCAGTCTTGTGCCTGTATCTTCATGAAGCATATTAAGGCAAATAGTAAAAATGTAGTTTTCATATTTTTATTTTTCGGTTATGCTAATTTGAATGTTCTCACCAAACGTAATAATCAACTCACTGTGCTTATCAATTGATTCAAGATTGGATTGGAAAATCACCTCTCCGTTATTATTCGTGATAACGAATTCGTAACTCCCTTTGAATATTCTTTCATACTCATTTCTGGTATTACCATTGATTTCAAAGCTCTCATTTGTCATCCATTTTTCGGTCATTAATTGTCTAAACCAATCTATCCCTGCTCTTGGCACTAATCCCTCCGGAGTCGCTTTGTAAAAAGAAGCGTTTGGTCTCCAATGAAGTTGGCGCATTTTAGGAGGAGACTGATTATCTGGCATAAAGTCTGCAATTCCCCAAACTACAATGCCGTTTACGTCAGGATGGCTGAAGAAAGTTGTTAATAGCGTTTTAGAATCATTCATTTGAATCGAATTAAGCTCGTCTTGATCTATGTTGGGATACCTATCCTCGAGCTGAGAGAAATCAATTTCATTATCATAAACTACGTCGTCTTGATTGTTCTTTTTCTTAATACCATAATCAAACTCTGTGATTTGTAGTGATAACTCGGGAAAAGATCTTTTTAGCTCATAAAGCCTGTTTAGCGCGTATCCGGCTGAATGGTCTTTTTTGAGATTGCCATCTTTATACATATCATTAAATACATAATGAGACTGTAGTCCTATTCCTGTAAGCCCGAGATGTTCAAGTTGCTTTATTTTTTCAATGTAGTTCTTTAGGTGATTGGTGTTGCCATAAAGTACAAAATCCTCGTTTAAATAGAGTTCACAATTATTACACTTTAATGCTACCCGGTCAAATAACGGCTCATAAAATTCTGATACGGGATTGTCGAAATTATGGTTAATGCAATTTATACATGAATTCAGGTCCTTAGTCGACTCCAAATCTTTTATCGGGTGGTTTAGAATGTCCCACTCAGTGATATATTGACTCCAGTCGGTTTCTGTAAATGTTGTGTTCAGAGTTTCAAACCTTTTGTCGACCATATTAAGGACTTCTGTTTTTATTTTCGCAAGGCAATCAGCATCTCGACGTGGAGGAACACAAACCTCAAAGCCACTACTTGGTGGATTATTTGAAAAGAAGTGTGTCAAGTTTTCGGCAATAATTGAATGTCCCCTCACTTTAAACCCTTTCTCAAAGAGTTTATCAAGGTTTTTTAAGAATAAGTTCATGCCGGTGACCGCATTTGCATTATTTTCGGTACCAGTGGAATATCTTTTTACGTTCTGGAAACGAAATCTACCCTCTGGAACAAGTTTATTGAAACCCAAATCTTCTATTTCTTCTATGTAACCCGTGATATGAGAGTCGTTGAAATGAAGATCGTCTGTTGTATTGAAATCAAGTCTATCTTCTTTAATGGCTGTACCGAAGCTGAAATGATGTTTCTTTTGTTTAATAGTTAGATTCAAGCCTTCGGGTATATTATCTCCTTCATATCTTATGTCAAGATCTACTTTACGATGCTTGATGATTCTTGCCTCTGCTGAGGGCATGATTATGTTTTGGTCTAGGTGTTTATAATCATAAGTTTCGGTATCATTTTTGTTATAGAAACTCACGTTCCCGTATAGGTAAGAACCAAAATCTCCTAATGCACAATTTGCTAATTCGGGATACGTTTGAAGGGCTTCGTTGTAGAACTTGAAAGCAGCCTCCCAAGAGTTTACATCATTGTTTTGAAGTTCGTAGCCGCTCAAGATACTTCTTAACTCTTCGCAAGTAAATTTGTAATCTTCACAATTAGCATTGGATTTACAGTGTAGTTTAAACTTGACGTGTAAGTAGTCGCTTTCAACAACTTTAGTTTTTGTCTGGTCTTCATAAACAATTAGGTTTATATACCCTTCACCATGTTTACCAATATCACTGTTTTCGGTTGCCCACCTAATTTTAATATTTCTAAGACCGGAACCTTCTCGCTGGCCTTCTATATTTCCTCCATACACAACCCATTTAAAATATCCTGATAGAGTGGGAACTGTCGAATAATCATACAACCCATCATAAAATGGGGATCGTTCGCCTATGATTTCTTGCGCTAAAGTCGAACTACTACTGGAAAAAAAGAGGACAAGTAGGAAAAGTAGTCTTGATTGAGCAGTCAAAGTAGTTTTCGTTTTCATCTATTTCTGATTTGAGTGAAGGTGGCCTGTCTTATTGTGTAAGTGATTAAGTAGTCCATGAGGAACCTAGTTTATTAAACAATTCAATTTTACCGACCTTCGGAACTATCACTAGAGCCGGTTAAATGCTGAGGTACTATTTTCCGTTTATTGAAGCCGTTGCATGTAGCAAGGACAAATCAATTGCATGCGTTTTCTTGAGCGGAATAACCGTGGAAGAAAACAAGGTCTTCTATACATGAAATGTGTAAAGAGCTGAAATTCTCGTTTTGAAAAGGGGCTTTATAAATCCCATTCTTCGCTTGGTGCGCAAAACTCATTATGCCATCTAGAGGTAAGATTATATGTAGTCCAAACATTTTACAATAGTTCACAAGTTCTTTAATAAGCTTGATGTCGTTCGATTTCAAGCTATTATTAAACAATTTAAAGATTTAATATTGTAAATGTAGTGTTTATTAGGTTTTTTTAACAATTTCTTTTAAGAAATGTGTTTTCAGTCTTAGTGAATTATTTTGTTGTTTATTTTCTCTTCTTCTTCTTTTTCGGAGGCTTGCATGTTTTACAAAAGTCTGAAAGAGCCTCAATTTCATTCAAGACCGTATCGTGCTCTTGCTGTAGTATATCCTGATGCTTTCCAAAGTCTGTCTTTTTCAAAACCCGTGCATTTTCGGCATTAAGTTCTTGATGTAGCTTTTCATAAATGGGCTGGTAAAAACTAGCACTTGAGAATGCTCCCTTTTGTTCATAAAGTTGTTGTCTGAGTTTTCGAGAATAAAGCTCCGTTCAGTCAAAGCTGAACTGTGCATAAGCAACTAGTTGCTCTGCCATTACCGAATCTGGGGCGACTATAACGGCTGCTGATTTATTGAAGGTTGTTTTTACTTTAGAGTTAAAGTTTTTGGTAAACATAAACTCTCCGTTGCTCATGTTAAAGTTGAAGTTCATGTTGGTGCCTGAGTATATAGTGTAGGAGTTAAGCTTCGGATTAATTTCGGTTTGTGGGGACTGGAAGTTCTTTAATTTCAGCTGTGTAATGGATGTCCATTCTATAATTTGCTGAGCGTTGCTTGATAAATACAAGGTGAATAATAGTGTGTTAAGTAAGACTTTCATGTTTACTTTCTAGTTAATAGTAATAGGCGATAAAGTTAGTAGTTTTTGATTAACATTCGTTATTTGAAAAGGACGTTTAACCTTAAATCAGCCTCACGCGTTTGTTTATCTCGGAAAAGCACCATCATTGATGTCGATGCATGTGCCATTTATATAGCTGGGGCTTTCGTGAGCAAGCCAAAAGATAGTTTTGGCTATTTCTTCAGCGCTGGCAAAACGGCCGGAGTGTACACGTTTTAGAAATGACTCCTGCCTGTATGTCGGTATGGAATCTATCATGTCGGTAACCACGATTCCCGGCGCTACTGCGTTGATGAGTATCCCATATTTTCCTAACTTTTGAGCAAAGCTCTTCGTCATATTGATCATGCCCGCTTTTGAGACTCCGTACCAAATGTCGGGATGACCAATTTGCCCTGCTATTGACGCTACGTTGACCACTCTCCCTTGCTTTCTGGCAATCATTGACTTCGAAAAGTGAGTGATCAATTCAATAGGAGCTTCTATGTTGACTTTTAATAGCGTATCTTTTTTTTCATCAGGGTAGTGCGTATAGTCACACGTATTCATGATTCCGGCGTTGTTAATAAGGATATCAACATGACCAATACTGGCGACTAAGTCAGGGATTTTTTTTACCTCCTTGAGGTCAAATTCTATACAGGTGCAATTTGGGATTTTTTCCATCTTAGAAAAGTCCCTAGCGACGACGGTGACCGAACAACCGGCATCGACCAGAAGCTTTGTTGCTTCTAGTCCTATGCCTTTATTGCCACCAGTGATTAAGGCGTGCTTTCGAATCATAGTGTTTCTATTGTGACATCCATTTTCTCGCGGTCTTTATGTGAGGAAATGAAGTATTTGTTTTTTTAAGTTTTAAAAAGGTCTCATGAGTAGACTCCAACTCTTTTCGTCGCGCTCTTGCGTTAAGGATCGAAAAGGAAATCCCGCAGCGATAGCGAGGAATTGTATTGAAGAGCCTGACCCGAAGGGGAACGCCCTAATCATGATGAAGCAGCGTTGGTTGCGTCAATACTGGTTAAAATGGAATGAAGACTGATGTTTTATAAAACTCATCGGCAAGTCCCGCATCCGTGTTTAGGTTGGGGCCAGCAGACATCCTAAAGGCAATGCCATTGTCGAATTTTAACTTAACGGAACCTCCTAACCACTGGTACAGGAGCGCTTCTGGTCCCCCCTCTGTTCGTGTGTTGTCCAGAGTTTCGTAAAAGGCACCGATGACGACACGCTTATTAATCTTAATACCAGGAGCTAACCAGTTCAATACAAAGTCCCGGGTTTGAATGTTATCATCTTCCCTAATGGATTTGTAGTAAGCGAGATAGCCTTCAAAGTCGAAAAGGTCATCTCCATAATTGAGGTAGATGCTGGGGATGATTCCTTCTCCCACTTTTGTGCCTGGACTATTGGAAAGAAACTTACCAATAGCGAATCCCAAAGATGGATTGGCGTATAGCTTGTTGTTAAATAGTTTGAAGCCGACGCCGGCGGCTACTTCGACTAGTAAATCACTACCAGATTCTGGGTTGCCAAAGGCGGTGTTATTCCAAAAAATACTGTAAGTAGTGATGTCATACCCTTTTTTCGTTTCAAAGTTTCCAAAGAATATGGGGTAAAACCCAGCGGCACTATTTTGACTGATTTTTGTGGCAAAGGTGGCTTTGTTTTCAATTTCCTGACTGAAAGCGACACTTGCGAAAAGCAAGAGTATTGTGGTGTTGAGAATTATTCGTTTCATTATTTAATTGTTGGTTTTTTCTAAAAAAATGTTTGAGAGGTTAGCTACTTGCGTACTGCTGTTTTCCAGATGAAGGTGGTGATTACCTTCGATCCAGTGAATTTCTGCATGACGGAAGGCAACTAGCCTAGAGCGATACAACCCTGTCGCGAAAAGTCCTTGATTACCAAGGATAATCAATGTCGGACAAGTAATGCTTTCGATGAATTGTCTTACCTGATTTTCCGTCATTTTGTAATGTTCTGGAAGTACGATTTTCGGATCATGCGACCATCTATAACCGCCAGAGACGGGCTTCAAACCGCGATCGATTAAATGAGCGGCAGCTTGATAGGAGATAGGACTAATTCTGTTAAGCATTCTATCCTGAATGGCTTCTTCCTTCGACTTGAAAGCGATGGCATCTCCATTTGCAAACCCATACAAACGTGTTTTTTTGGCCATTTTCAACTGTTGGAATGCGGTCTTAAAACTGCTTACGGTTTCATTTTCATCATTGATAAATGGAGCTCCCAGTCCATCGATAAAGATCAGCTTTTGGATGCGATTAGGAAAGGATCCCGCTACTAAGGTGGCTACTCCGCTGCCAAGTGAATGTGCTATTAATGTACATTCTTTCCAATTTAGAGCGTCTAGGCAATTAAGGATGTCGACAGCATGGTCCCACAAGTAATAGTTGCCATTGCCTTCGCGGTGGTTTGATAAACCATGACCTGCCAGATCAATGGCTACCAGGTAATAATCATCCCGAATCAGCGGTGCGATTTTGTCAAAGCTGTTGGCATTGTCCAACCAACCATGAATAGCCAAAATGCGGTTTTTATTGTTTTTGTCACCCCAGGTTTTTGCTTTGAGCAAAAAGCCGTTAATGGATATGTCTAACGACTGATCGATTTGCGTTTCCATTATTAACTGGGAGTTACGAGCTGTTGAGACTCTTTTAGTGCCCTTTCTTTCAATGCGATAACATTAAATTTTCCATTTGGTGTTTTAGGTATTGAAGGAATGATGGAAATATATTCGGGGACTTTGTAAGCTTCCAGGTTTTGCTTACATAAATTTAATAATACCGTCTCGTTTATGGTTTTTCCTTCCTTCAGCACGACAAAAGCGTGTAATACTTCACCATAATCGGTATGTGGAACACCGGTAATCGCTACGGCGTTCACTTCGGGAATGGTGTCTATGAAGTCTTCCACTTCTTTGGGGCTCACTTTTATACCTCTAGATTTGATCACATGATCCATCCGGCCTTTGAAGTATAAATAGCCATCTTCATCTAGTGAGCAATAATCACCGGTATAAAGTACTTTCTCCCCTGAGATTAGTCCATCCCTTAATTTTTTGGCGGTTTTGTCTGGTTTCTTCCAGTAGCCTTTCATGACGGTAGCACCGCGAATAACAAGTTCGCCGATTTCGTGAGGAGTGGTTATTTTCTGATCATTATCATCTACCAACCATAGTTCTGTATTTGGAATGGCTATTCCAACGCTGTCTGGCTTTTCATCAAGGTCCGTTGGTGGTAGATAGGTACACCGCTTGCATTCGGTCAGTCCATACATGGAAAAGATCTCTGCATTTGTGAATAGGACCTTCACCATATCAATGTTCGTATGGGTGAGTGCAGCTCCTGTATTAGTGATCATGCGTATGCTGGAAAGATCAAAAGCCTTGTTTTTACTTTGATCATGTAGCAGCATGACCATAGTTGGTACTGCCGGAAGAACAGTGGCTTTTTCAGAAACTATCCTTTTCAAAAGGAAGATGGGCCAAGTAGATTCCTTTTCTAAAAGAAGGGTCGCTCCTGTAGTGATGCACATGATCATCTGGTAAAGTCCATAATCAAAGGATAGGGGCAATGCACAAAGTACTTTATCTTCTTTTTTGTACCCTAAGTAGGTGTTCAAAGAATGTGTTGCCGCCACCATATTTTGATGGGTCAACATCACCCCTTTGGGCTCTCCGGTAGACCCGGAGGTATAGATAATGGCCGATAGATCAACACTAATTGTATTTACTGGAGTGAAAGCGGCTGCTTCATGGCCATTCAGAGCATGCTCAAAACTCACGATCCAGTCACTACCCAAGGCTCCAGAATATTCGGGTACGATGACTTTTATTAGATCATGTTGTTTGAGTTCCTCATGGTTTTGGGTGAGCACCTCATTATTCGTGATGAGTACTTTAGCTCCGGAATCGCCTAAGATATAGTTGATTTTATTAGACTTTAGTTCCGTTCCTAAAGGGATAGCTACTGCTCCCGATTTTAAGATTGCCCAGAAAGATATTACCGTTTCCACGTTGTTGCCCAACATTACTACTACACGATCATGACGTTGTACACCGCTGTGTTGTAGGTAGCTAGCAAGTTGGTGTGCTTTGGTGGATATAGTCTGAAACGTGTATTCCTGCCTACCAACTTTAATGGCTGTTTTATCAGGGTATTTACTAGTGCTACGCTCCAGTAAATGATTCATAAGAGTAATCATAAGTTTTAGGGTATAATATTTAGTTGTCAATAATTGTACAAGCTGTACTCCAGACCTTTCCCAGGAGTGGAGCAAGCCTGACAGTGTTCACACTCCTCTCAGGTACTTGAGAGGTAGGTGCGTAATTGATAGAGTTTATGAAACCACCTGCACCATTTCCGATTGGATGTAATCGTAAATGGTTTGTAGCGTATTGAAGTGTCGGGCTTCAATGGTATCCGCATTTACTTCAAACCCCTCGATGTTATCTTCCAAATAGGTTAGAAAGAACATCGATGATAGTGAATCTATCCCTAAGTCATTTTTTAAATGTGATTCGAGTTGAATTTCACTTTTGTCAAGGTTTGGAATGCTATCTACCAAACCGTCCTTTATCGTATTTAATATATCTGAATTTGTCATTTTATACTTCGTTTGAAATGAGTTCTGGACTGGTAACATCAACTAAGACTTGTCTATCGATAATGTCTTCAGCTGTATCTTTTTTCCTGATTAGATAAGATTCTCCTTCGTATAGCAATACCTCGGCAGGGAAGCCATGGCTATGAAACAACCCAGGAGAAGAGCTTGGACCATATGCTCCGGAAAACCCTACCACTAAGATGTCAGAGACGCTGACTTTACGCAGTTTGATATTCCTTCCGATGATATCATCTGGACTACAAAGTGGACCGGCTACTTGATATTCCTGTATAACGTCCTGATTATGCGCAGAGATATTTTCGATAGGAAAGTTTCTCTTTACTACTCGTCCTAAACCAGCAGCTGCCGAATGACAGTTAGTGCCCCCGTCGGTTACTACAAATGTTTTATCATGATTCACTTTGATATTATTCACCGTGACGGCCATATAACCAGCTGTCCCGAGAATAAACCTTCCAGATTCCATAATAACGCGTGTATCCGGGTATCGGGCATGGAAGTCTTTGAAGAGAGGAACCATCAGCTTCTGGAATTCTTCGATATCTAATGCCTTTTGGTTTTGGAAGTAGGGGATCCCCATTCCTCCTCCGACATCTACCATGCTAAAGTTTGTCTTGTATCTCTTTGAAATAGTATCGAAGAGGTTTAAGATGTATTTAGAGTTTTCATAAACGGATTTCGCATCCAGAATGCTTGTGCCGTTGTAAACATGGATTCCTCTTACCTGAATATGAGGTGTTTGCAAATAGGTGCCAAAGTTCTCGATGGCATGCTTTTCATCAATGCCGAATTGGGTAGGTCTACCACCCATTTTCCAAGGTGACCCATCTGCTGAGAAATCCGGATTTATACGAATGGCTACGTTTACCGTTTTTCCCATTTCTTGTGCAAATTGGGAGATGCGTGATAATTCGATTTCAGATTCTACGACGATGGCATAAATATCCAGTTCAATAGCCCTCTTTAATTCGTAGTCTTTTTTACATGGACCTAGATAAACGATGTCTTCGGGAGTAGAGCCGGCTTTTAAGGCAATCTCCATTTCCGTGACAGAACATACTTCCGTACACGCTCCATGTGCCCGAAGCAACTTTACTAAAGAAATATTTGGGTTGACCTTTAAGGCGTAAAATACGTCAACACAAGTAGGTAACGCATTGATTAAGCGTCGGTAGTTTTCTACGATCTGTTCTCCATCGTAGAGGTATGAAGGACTGCCGTATTTCTTTACGGCAGTCTTCATTTGTGGGATAATTGGATTCATGATTAAAAAAAGTGTTTTGGTTTACTTATCAGCATTGAACATGTCATATTCGATCAGCCAGTTTCCGTTTTCTTTCTTCCAGAGAATGACATAGGATCCTTCAAAAATGTGCTCTTTCTTAGTGTTTACGTACCCTAGCATGTGGCACCGCTGAAAGGCTACGTCCATATTTCCGAAGAATTGGAGCTCATCTTGGTAAAACTCTACTCTGTCTACTCCTTTGACACTTTCTGCAAATTCATCTTTAATTTCAGCTCTTCCGAGTCTTGGCTTCTTACCTGGTTTCATAAATACAGCACCTTTTGAAGTGTATTCCTCAGAAATGCCCTTAGGGTCCTTGTTTTTCCATTTGGTCTCAAAACGTCTATCCGCGATATCAATTAGTCTGGCATTGGCCAGGATATCCTCTTTTGAGACTTTTTGAGATCCGTAGTAGCTGACTACAGAGTTTTTGTACGATACTTCAACATATCCGAGTGAGCTCGACGCTCGAAAGGAATAGGTAAATAGGCTGATGAGTACCAGAGATGCTAATGCGAGTGTTTTAGATTTAATTAACTTCATAATAATTATA
>CAYMST010000146.1:0-11889 GCA_964393115.1 uncultured Roseivirgaceae bacterium
TTAGGACGCCAGGTTTTCATCCTGGTAACAGGGGTTCGATTCCCCTACGGACTACGTAAAGGGAGAATAATTTAGGCTTTTCGGGAAACTGAAAAGCCTTTTTTTTGTTTCATCTCAAGTGTGTGATGTAATAATTGAATGTATCACTTTCTTCCCACTGGACTCTTTAAAACCCACACTTAGGCTAATGAGCCTACAGAAATACTGTTTGATTCGTTTGCTTCACATGGACTGATTATCATTCTATGGAAAGGAGTAAACCTAATCTTCTATGTGAATTGTGGTTAGATTCTGTTACCAAGATTCTCCTAACGTAGTTTCCAGGCAGTTTTTCCTATGAAGATAAAAGTGATGGTTTCGATGCCTAGAAAAAAGAGATCGTCTAAGTCCGCTGATGGCACTGCGCTAACCAGAATTAACCAAGTCAAAACACTAGCCACTATATTAGTCCACTTATTAAGCTTATCGGTTAGTATTCTGGATAATAAGATCATGATAATTGGTATTTCGACAATTAGACCGCCAAAGAGCATGAGCTCGTCAGTTATTTCAATGCCATTTACGACACCACTCATAATTTCTTGAATAAATGAAGCCTTACCAAATTGATGTAGGTCTCTGAAGGTCATATTAAATAATATGAAGATCCAGAGTGTGGATAGTAAGACTTGAGGTTTGAGATCTCGCCGGAATATCATGGCAGTGGAATTATTTAAATTGAAGCAGTTTTAGAGAACTTTTTAAACTGTGTTTTTAGGAATTTAAGCACCATGGGCTCTGCTAACCACCTCGGCATCTTTTTAGGGTCAAACTGGACGATGTTTATGCCTTGAGCAGAAGTCTCTTTTAGTGGTAAAAAGTGCCAGGTCCCCCTGAAAGTCTCAACCCGGTTGAGCCCTTTAGCGGTCGAAACTGGGTTAATATCCCAAGCTTCCTTCCAAGATGCATGGGTAGAGCCATCTTGTTCCGAATGAAATTGATATAAAATATTCATTTCCGTGTCATTCAGAGGGAATGGTTCATTGTGGATGACGTAAGTCAAGATGCTATCCGAGGTGCTTTTCAGGATTTCATACGTGGGGTACTTTTTTGCATCATTTGCGTCATTATATAAGTTTTGTTTTAACGCAGATAAGCAGTGGGTAGGAGAGGAAGCAAGCTCTCCTTCGATTTTATATTCAACAAAATTGGTATCTTTCAATTTTCTTGAATAGATCTTCCATGGCTTTTTTACTTTCTTTTCAGCACTTACCAATGTCCATCCCTGATTGGCTTGGTCAGATGATTGCAATGAATTAAAAGATGTACAACTTGTTAGAAATAAGGCGCTAACAATGAATACAGAGATGCTAAAAACGGTATTGAAAATGTTTTTTATAAAGGACTGCATATTTTGTCTCATGTTTGTTCTAACAAAAATGAGACGCTATGCATTAAAATGCATTCACTTAAGTTAAGGGATCAGTGCTTGGAGCCGTTCACTCATTAAATATTGCCAAGTTCTTAAGTATTCTACCCTTTTGTCTCCGTGGATTTCGATGTTTGTTTCTCAAATACTCGTTTCCTTATGCGGCTGAGCGACTGAGGCTGCATCCCAAGATAGCTAGCGATTTGATGATGTGCTACACGATTAAATAGAGAGGGTTTACTTTCCATTAAATGTAGATACCTGTCCTCAGGAGATGCAGTTATAAATTGTGTCCATTCAGTTTTAGCTTTTTTCAGCTCCTCCATAGCAAAATGAGGCATGACCTCCATAAGTCGAGGCATCAGGCTAAGCAGTCGCTTTTCAAAGCTCCTGTTGCTGATGGTAATAATACTGGGTTCAAGGCATTCTAGGGTGTGATTTGAAGGCTCTCCCTTTCCATCATACGCATGAGGGGTTATTTTATCTCCTTCTATAAAAAAACCGGTTGTTTTCTCTTCTTTTTCGTTGATCGTAAACTCTCTCACACAGCCTTCGATTACCGTATAGCATTTAGTTGGAACTTGTCCTTGATGGAGCAAAACAGTGCCTTTTTTGAACTCTTCGATAATGGTTTCTCTCACAATTATGTCCTTTTCTTCTTGCTTGAGAATAGGTATTTGTTGGATGAACGCTCGGACTTTTTCTCTCGAATCCATAAAAAGTATTTTTGCTCAATCAGTTAAGTGTCAAACACCAAATCAAGCTTTGAGATTATCTGAAAACTAATCAACGGCCATTAAGAAACTACTAACTAAGATATAAATAGCTTTAGCATAATGTGTTGCTTTCTTGCCTGCCAAATAATTATTATTGAAATCTAAGTGTATGCCAGTTGAGTATCCCTCATTATTCATACGATTTAGTAGCTTCTTTGATTAATTAATTCCATCCAAATCGTGATTCTGTTTTATAATCTTAGACTCGACATTCCTCCATCGACAGGCATTACTTGCCCTGTAATCCAACCAGAGTCTTTGGAAAGTAAGAAAGAAGCTGCGTTCGCCACATCTTCCGCTTCGCCAATTCGCTTTAAAGGATGCCGTTCATTATTAGCGGTGATACGATCTTGATTGGATAATATCTTGGCAGCCAGGGGAGTATTAGTAAGTGAAGGAGCAATGCAGTTAAACCGTACGTCAGGTGCAAGCTCCGCGGCTAGTGCCCGTGTTAATCCTTCAATAGCTCCTTTAGAACTAGAGACTTGGGAGTGGAAACTAAAGCCTGTTTGAACCGCTACAGTGGAGAAAAGAATAACTGAAGCATGAGGCGATTTTTTCAGTGAACCAAGGGTTGCTTGAATTACTTTTATAGCACCTACCAATTGTAGTTCATAATCTTTTATGAATTCTTCCGGTTTGATTCTCATAAACGGTTTAAGATTGATGCTACCTGGACAATATGCTAAGCCATCAACCGTGTCAGGAACGAAGCTCATGTCAACTTGGTCGTCAAGGACGTTTAATTTGTGATATTTGATATGATTTGATTCCTCCGGTTTAGTCTTATTGTAGGTACCCCAAACTTGATTTCCCGACTTAGAAAGACTTTCTGCAAGTGTTTTTCCGATACCTGATGATGCCCCGATGATGATGTAGTTGCTCATGTAATTATTAAGATGAAGTGAGGTCCTGTTTAATTAATGAACAAACAATAACCTCAATGATTATGACCTTTTCCCTGGTTTCAAATGCTTAACCCTGAATACCAACATCACATCAACAAAATGTTAACCAAATGGTTTGGCCTTCAAACAAATGATTTTAACAACTGTTACTAATCTAAAAATCAAGATGGGATTATTCACAAAAACGTCTCCGAAACAAAAGCTTCAAAAAAAGTATGAGAAATTGATGAAAGAAGCGTTTGACTTGTCAAAAGTTGACCGCAGTAAAAGTGATTCTAAGTATGCAGAAGCGGATGCCGTACTAAAACAAATTGATGCGTTGGCTTGAGACGTCCTTGGAATATCATTAATTGTCCCGTTTACAGTTTGGCTACTTATGACCAGGGTCAAGTTAATATGAATATTTGCACGTATGTAATGCCCTCGAGTATGTCTCCAAAGCAATATACCATAGGTGTGTATTACGGAACAAAAACGTTAGAAAACCTGGAGAAATCTTCGGTTGCTGTATTGCAGCTGTTGAGTGAAGAAAATATTGGATTAATTAGACTTCTTGGTAAAAAAACAGGTGTCAAGATAGATAAGCATAGTTTATTGGCTAAAAAAAATGCACTGAAGTCATGGAGCAGTGATCATGTACTGGATGGTGCTTGTGCGTATATCAAATTGCATGTGAACAACCGGATGAATACCCAGGGTGATCATGAGCTTTTTGTTTTTGATGTGACTAAGTTTAAAACTCTTCGTGAAGACCATATTTTAATGTTTCAAACTCTTATTGATCGTAAAATCATTTTATGAAGTTAAGCGACGAGGAGATAAACCGGGTAATAGAAATGGCTTGGGAAGATCGAACGCCTTTTGAAGCTATTGAAGTCCAATTTGGACTTTGTGAAGCTGATGTCATCCGTACTATGAGAAGAGAACTCAAAACGAGCAGCTTTAAACTTTGGAGAAAACGGGTTAATTCAGGTGTCAGTCAAAAGCATCAATATAAGCGATCCAAAGAAATAGATCGGTTTAAGTGTACTAGACAGCGCCATATTTCTATGAATAAAGTGTCGAAACGATGAGTTTTCCCACTGATTACGCCAGCATTCTGAGTAGAGTGGAAAATATTGATCCAGTTGCTTATAGCCGCACCAGGAACTTTTCTGATGGCGCGGTCACCAAATTGTCACCGTATATATCCAGAGGGGTAATTTCTACCAAAAAAGTGTTGGCTTCTGTGCTGTTGAGGGGGTATGAGCCATCAAAGATGGAGAAGTTTATCCAAGAGTTAGCATGGAGAGATTACTGGCAACAGATTTGGAAGGTAAAGGGTGAATTGATAAATGCAGATTTAAAGCGAACGCAACCAAATGTTGTGCATCATGAAGTGACTTCATCCATTATCAACGGGGAAACTGGTATTCAGGCTATTGATGGTTCCATATTAGAACTTGTGGAGACTGGATACATGCATAACCACATGCGAATGTATGTAGCTGCTCTGGCTTGTAACCTATCAGGTGCGCATTGGAAAAACCCCGCAAAATGGATGTACTATCACCTTTTAGATGGAGACTGGGCCAGTAACGCATTGAGTTGGCAGTGGGTAGCTGGAGCAAATGCGAACAAGAAATACTACGCGAACCAAGATAATATCAATAAATACTGGTATTCAAATCAGCAAAAGACATTTTTGGATGTGCCCTATGAGTCCTTTCAAAGTCGCTCAGTACCAGGAGAGTTACAAAGCACTCAGTTGCTAGACCTCAAGACTGACTTGTCTAATGTAAAATCTTCCGTTAGCCTAGATGATACTAAACCCACTTTAATTTATACTTCGTATAATCTTGACCCGCTCTGGAAAAAAGGTGAGGACGCAAATAAGGTGCTATTATTAGAGCCATCGATTTTTGGTCAGTATCCGATTTCTGATAAGGTATTGAATTTTGTTGTGAATTTAAGTGGTAATATACCTGGTATCCAGGTGTTTGTTGGAGAGTTTAGTGAGCTAAAAGATAAAGTTGGAACGGGCGAAATATATTATAAAGAGCATCCGTTAAGTCAGCACTTTCAAGGAGTGGAGGAGTCAAGAGACTGGATGTTTTCTGTTGAGGGTTACTTTCCGTCGTTCTTTGCTTTTTGGAAAAAGTGCAAAAAAGAATTGAAGTATGCGTCTTGACTTTTCAGAAATAAAAGATGCAACCGAATTTAGAAAATGGTATTGGCTCAAGGCAGAGCTAGTTCAAATTTGTAAACAGTCTTCACTGCCCATTTCCGGTAGCAAATTCCAGCTGCAGGATAAAATCGCGGATTTTATGGACTCAGGTGCTATCAACCCGTTGCCAAAACTGAAAACAAGTTCCTCATTCGATTGGAGCAAAGAATCGCTTTCGCGAGATACGGTTATCACCGATAATGTTCGCTTTGGTCCCAATTTTCGGAAATTCATGAAACGCGAAATTGGCAACGCTTTTCAGTGCAAGGCGGAGTTTATGAAATGGGTGAAAACAAATATTGGAAAGACATTAGGTAATGCCATAGACTATTGGTTTACCATGCAGAAAGAAATAAAATCTCCAGGGTTTAAAAGTAAGATCGCGGATCACAACATGTTTAATCAATACCTAAGAGATTATTTGAGTGATAACGCAGGGCATAGTGTTCAGCAAGCACAGCGCTCCTGGAGTCTTAAAAAACAAATGCCAGCGAAAAACGGTTATGTGAAATATGAAAAAGCAGACCTGCTCATAAGTGAACGAAGTGCAATCAAAAATTAACATCGTTTGGCTAAAACGTGACATTCGCTCACAGAATCATATTCCGCTTGATTGTGCGGAACGAGAAGGTTTGCCGTATAGGATCGTATATGTTTTCGACCCTGCTATACTAGCACATAATGATACCTCGCTCAGGCACTTACAATTTATTCATCACTCAATTCAAGACCTGAATAAGACACTAAAAGCCTTTGGTCGTCAAGTCGAGGTGTTTTATGGTGACTCTCGAGAAGTTTTTGGTTTCATTCATGCCCAAAACGCTTTATGTAAGGTTTTCTCCTATGAGGAGACTGGGGTTCAAATAACCTGGGATCGAGATAAATCGGTGAATACGTTTTTTAAAGACCAAGGAATAGTATGGTATGAATCTCCAAAAGACGGCGTCTTGAGAGGTATTCGAAATCGCGAAGGATGGGATAAACACTGGTTTGTTACCATGAGTAAACCCATTATTGAAAATACTTATACTAAATCGGATCTAGATCTTCTTAGGCACTCATTCTTGATGCCCAATAGCTTAAAAACACAGCTAGATAGCTACCCGAGTCAATACCAACCCGCGGGGGAACGAAACGCTTGGAAATACCTAAAGTCTTTCGCAGAAGAAAGGGGATTTAAATATCATTATTTGATTTCAAAACCCTTGGAAAGCAGAACTGCCTGCTCTCGAATTTCGACCTATTTGGCTTGGGGAAATATTAGTATTCAGCAGGCTTATCAATATGTTAAAGGACATTCTAATTATACAAATCATAAAAGAGCTTTTGGTGGGTTCTTGACTCGGTTAAAATGGCATTGTCATTTTATTCAAAAGTTTGAGGTGGAGTGTACATATGAGACGATTTGCATTAACAGAGGGTATGAATCACTCGAACGGGACAACGATATTAGTGCCTTAGAAGCTTGGAAAGCTGGTACTACTGGTTATCCGCTCGTAGATGCTTGCATGCGGGCAGTAATCGAAACAGGCTGGATTAATTTTCGAATGCGCGCAATGCTGGTTTCATTCTTGTGCCATCATCTAGATCAGGATTGGAGAAATGGAGTATATCATTTGGCGCAACAGTTTTTGGATTATGAACCAGGTATTCATTACCCTCAGTTTCAAATGCAAGCCGGTACTACGGGTATTAATACCGTAAGGATCTACAATCCGGTGAAGCAGTCTCAAGATCATGACCCAGAGGGAGTATTTATTAGGAAATGGGTGTCGGAACTTAGAGATATCTCGATATCTCATATTCATGAACCCTGGAAACTCGCGCCACTTGAACAGCAGTTGATTGGTTTGAAAGAGCCTCAATATTCACCACCAATTGTTGACTTGGTAGAGAGTGGTAAGCGAGCCAGAAAGAAAATATGGGGACACCGAAAAGACCCTAAAGTAAAGGAAGAGAAAGAAAGAATATTACAAACACATACAAGAAGAGGGTAATGTATTTATCACAAAAAGACATTGAAGGATTGCCAAAAATCCAAAGGCTCAATATTATCAACTCCGCAACGGGTATTAAGCCAGCCAATCTTATTGCGACAAAATCTTCTGAAGGTCAATCTAATGTGGCCATATTCAGTAGCGTAGTTCATTTAGGTAGTGCACCTGCGCTAATTGGTTTTATCTTTCGTCCGCAGCATGAGAAACCTAGAGATACTTATTTGAATATAAAATCATCAGGTCTTTACACCATAAATCAGGTGCCTACTAGTAAAGTAGAGCAAGCTCATTTCACGTCTGCCAAATTTCCTAAGGAGATTTCTGAGTTTTCACGATGTGGTTTTGAGGAGGAATATCTTTTCGATTTCCCAGTTCCATTTGTCAAGGAAAGTGCATTGAAAATGGGTTTAGAGTTAGTAGAAGAGCTTCCAATCAAATCAAATAATACGATTTTGATGATCGGTAAAGTTTTACACCTTCAATTTCCTGATGAGATGATGGCTGATGACGGAAGTTTAAATCTATCGCATATTCAGACAGCTGGAATATCAGGTGTGAATACCTACTACGAATTGAATCGAATGGCACAGTTTCCATATGCTCATGTGAAGGATGTGCCTTCTTTTACTAGCTCAAATGCATAAAAAACAACATCTTCCCTCGAAGATATGTGTGGTGTGCCACCGCCCTTTTACTTGGAGGAAGAAATGGGAAAAGTGCTGGGATGAAGTGAAGTATTGCAGTGAGCGATGTCGAAGAAATAAGGATTCTAATCCGTCGTGAATGAAATAACACTGGTTTTTCCTCACCAACTCTTTAAAAGTAATCCTGCTGTTAAGCAGGGACGTAAGATCTATTTAATTGAAGAGTATTTGTTTTTCAAGCAATATGCTTTTCACAAACAAAAGATTGCTTTTCACAGAGCTTCAATGAAGTTTTATGAAACACATCTTATCAAATGTGGACATGAGGTTGAATATATCGATAGTCAGAATGCTCTTTCGGATATTCGACTATTTCTGAAAGGCCTTTCGGTGAAAAAGGTGCATTATTTAGATCCAATAGATGACTACCTTGGATGTCGAATTAAAGAGGGGCTCAAAAAGATAAACGCTAGTTCTCGATTATACGATTCACCTGCCTTTGTTACTTCCCAAGAACGGTTAACGTCTTTTTTCCGTCATGAAAAGAAAAAATACTTTCAAACAGAATTCTATATCCAGCAGCGAAAGTCTCTGGGTGTTCTTCTCGATGGGGCAGGCCTACCTGTTGGTGGTAAGTGGAGTTATGATAGTGAAAACCGCAAAAAATACCCCGCTAAAAAGGTTCCTCCCTCTGTCTCATATTTATCGGCAAATGCTTATTACTATGAGGCGCTTCAATATGTACGGGATCACTTTTCTGAATGCCCTGGGTCGATTACTTCAGTGGCCTATTACCCCACCACCTACGATGAGGCTGAGGGATGGTTGAAACAGTTCTTGGAAAACCGATTTGCTGAATTTGGTACGTATGAGGATGCGATAGTACGAGAACATGGGATACTCCATCATAGTGTGCTTTCACCATTGATAAATGCAGGCTTGCTTACACCGCAATATGTGTTAAATGAAATTTTGGCCTATGCTGCTAGCAATGACATTGCGTTGAACAATACAGAAGGATTGGTTCGCCAAATCATTGGTTGGAGGGAGTTTATAAGAGGAGTTTACGTAGTAAAAGGAACAGAAGAACGAACGCGCAACTTCTGGGGGTTCAAGAGGTCTATTCCCAAAACATTTTATACCGGACATACAGCAATAGATCCGCTAGATGTTACCATTAAAAAAGTGTTGGCGACAGGATATAATCATCACATCGAAAGGCTCATGGTGATTGGGAATTTTATGCTGCTCTGTGAGTTTGATCCCGATGAGGTTTACCGTTGGTTTATGGAGCTATACATTGATGCCTATGACTGGGTTATGGTACCAAATGTATATGGGATGAGTCAGTTTGCTGATGGTGGATTGATGTCCACCAAACCTTATATTAGTGGGAGCAACTATATTCTGAAAATGAGTAATTTCAAGAAAGGCGAATGGCAGAAGACTTGGGATGCTCTCTTTTGGCGGTTTATGCATGTCTATAGAGATTTTTTTCTCAAAAATCCACGTTTAGGTATGCTTGTTAGAACGTTTGATAAAATGAATCCAGAGAAGCAACAGCAGCACTTGTTGATTGCCGAGAGGTATTTGAATGGCCTGGATAATGTTAAATAAGTGTTTTGTCTTATACATCCTTCGCTTTCCATGCCCAATATACTAAAAGAGGGTGAATAACAATCAGTCTTACTATTCCTATCCACTCAGGCACGCAAAGGCCTCCTTCTACACAACTCCCCAGTTGTATGAAGTATACATGAGAAGGTATGAAGCTGATCAACATAATGATAATGAGTATGGAGGCGGTTTTTCTCGTTTCGGAATTCAATAATCCCAATGCCAAGAGAATTTCTGCAATGCCAGCAAGGATGTTGACGATGTTTTTTTGCTCAAAAAATGGAGGGATTAGGTCATGATAAAAATCAGGGACTATGAAATGATTGATCCCAGCAATGAGGTAGAAAAAAACCTGGAGTTGTATGAAGAATGCTTTTTTCATAACTCAATTCAACCTTAATTCTCCAGCCTTTTTTGCTTCTTTAAGTATAAGAAAGAAGGGGATCCACCATATGAAGTCATTTGTAATTAGGGTATAGAAGAATGAAAACTCCACTTTTCCCGTTAGGTAGTTCATTAGAAACCCCATTGGGCCAAATAATTTCCCTAGTAGACCTACTGCTGTAATGGGCCAATGTACAATTGGGTTCTGAGCTGCCCACCAATACCCTAACCCAAAGACACCGATTACCATTCCCATGCCTTGCCATATAGTGATCTGGGTTGGTAAATCCATGCCTGTAAGTTGAAAAAAATGACTAGGGAAGACTACTACCCATGCTCCCCATATAATGTTATAGATTCCGGCACATTTCAGTACCTGAGTCATCCAGTGTTTATTCATGTTTTTTTTTGACAATGTTCATAACACAAAGTCTATTGGATAGTTAATTGTTTTGTGAGAACTGTTCTTTATGCCGAAAAACTAGTTTGTAATAACAGTGCTCCTTGGGTTGTTTTTATCCATGGGGCTGGTGGAAACGTAAGTACATGGATTCGTCAAAGAGACACCTTTTCAAAGTACTTCCGCCTTTTGTTCATTGACCTGCGCGACCATGGCAATTCGAAAAATATCAAACCTGATTTTAATCGTTACTCTTTTGAGGTGGTCTCCAAGGACATTAAGTGTGTATTAGATGAGCATGGGATTCATAGAGCTCATTTCGTTACCTTATCATTTGGGAGTATCCTACTTCAGGATTTTGCCTTTCGCTACAAGAGCTACATCCATAAAATTGTATTTGCGGGCGCCGTTTTTGATGGGGGGATAAGTTTGAGGCTGTTTGTGCAGTTTGCCAGATTTCTCAATTGTTTTCTAAGTTATCCAACAATGTACAGACTTTTTTCTTATATCCTGATGCCCAGAAAACAAAATCAGTTTGCACGGAGGTTGTACCAAACACAGTCAAAAAAAATTAGTCAATCTGAGTATATGAAATGGATGGGACTGTACCATGAATTTTTTAGAGTATTACGTGCCTTTAGGAAGCAGGCCACACTTTACAGTTCACTAGTTATCATGGGGAACCAAGATTTTATGTTTTTGAAAAGCTCTAGAAAGTTTTGTGCCTATCAGAAAAGATCAAGCTTGTTGGTCGTTGAAAATGCAGGACATATTGTCAACATAGAGAAGGCTGATGAGTTCAATCGTGCTGCCTGCGCCTTTCTACTTGCAGATTAGTGTAACAGGGAAAGTGCGAATGTAACGGACCAAGCCACCGTACGGAACCAATTCACTCTATTGAGTTTTTCCACGCTAGTATTTACATTCCGGCCTTCAGATATTGCTCTGTGTAGCGGAATGGCTAAAAGAAACGTGTTGTACCAAATAAGTAGAATAAGTACAGCACTTGTAGCACTGTAAATGCTAAAATGCTCATACAATTGTAGTCCATGGAAATAAACTTGTAATAACATCAGCGGCATTACTATGATCGTAATTCTATTCGTGTATTTGCTGTGCCAGGCTAACAGGTGCTCCTCAGGAAAATGTTTAAAGCTTGGATACACGATCAACTGTGTGATCCATATCAATACTACTAGACCAAAATCAACTATTGCTACAGACATATCGAATCAACCATCAGTTAGAGAAATTGTTAGGTGGTTTAGGAGTTAAGTATAGTTAAATTGTTTGTTATTTAATTTGTTTTTAAACCTTGTTTAATGTTGTGTTTCGGATGTTTTTAATGGTTTTGGTAGAGTGATATTGGATGTTTTGCATGTTGTTAATGTGGTGTTTTACGATGTTTGCATGCTGTTTTCACGGTTTTCAGGTCTTTTTTTTAAAAAATATTTTATTTCCGTTTTTTTTATCTTTTTTAAATAGGGTTATATTTCGTTTAAAATATCAATTTAAATTATCTTAAAAATTTTTGTAATTGATGTTAAGT
>CAYMST010000147.1:0-11880 GCA_964393115.1 uncultured Roseivirgaceae bacterium
GTCGTAAAGTCGGTTTGCGCATTATAGAGATCATTCTGCGCACTTCTGATCATTAGTCCTGCAAACGAGTAAAACTGCAAAGGCGATAAAGCATCATTTATTCCTGAGACCTCTAGCGAAGTAGTAATTATAAAATCACCGCTAACCTCTTTATAGGTCAGATCACCAATTTTATCCCCCCACCAAGTTCGAGAGGATGGCTCTACTGTTAAATAACCTGAATCGGATAGAGTGATGACGTTTAGTGGGTCCTCAGACCAACCTTCCGTTTCATAAAGCCGCTGCCAATCTTCCAAAGTCTCACCTGAAAATTCATCATTTAAGAGCATTAAAGGGTCCACAGTAGGATCTAAAGCCTCCGTGGTCACATTTAAAACCTCACTAAAAACAGAACTATTCATTGATTCATCATAAGCCCGAACTCGAAAGGAATAGGACGTGTTCGGTGCTAAAACAGCTACAGAAGTCATGTTATCTGTAATCCCTTGCTGAATAGGAGTGTCGCCTTCATACAATTCGTAAGTCACTGGTAGTCCGGAATCATCGACTGAAGGGGACCATGATAAGTTAACCGAAGTTGACCCGATGGACATTGCTTGTAAGTTTTCAGGCTGTGAAGGAGGAGTAACATCTTGCGGTTCTGGCTGTATGTGTGTGATGTCCAATTGGGACCAAGCCACACTGTTTCTGAGCAGTTGGCCGTAAAAGCTATCAATAAGATAATTTTCTTGGCGCTCACCAGGAGCAAAACAAACAACTTTACCGATAGACCCATCCGAACTAGGATCGAGTAAACGTGTAAATCCAGCTACGTGCGCTTGGCTTGCTGGATTCTGATCATTAGAGAGTAGCGGCGTAATGTCACCAATCCCGCGACCAAATTCATCGGGTGAGTTAAATCTAAGATTGATATAGACCTCATCATAAATAGAAAACCCTTGGTAGTAGCTAAGTCCATCATTCGCTCCATACGGTACAGGATTGACATCCCAAACATCTGAAGGGGCAACAACAGGCTCAGACAATTGCTCCATAATCCCATTGGTTGTGATAAAATGTCCCAAGTCGGTAAAAAGCAGATTAAGGTTTCTTAACGGAGCTCCACCCCAGCCAATTTCGTGAGATTCTGCCCCAAAAAGTTCATGGATTAAGATATCCTTCCCTGTCCCGCTATTGTACATACCATGATGAAGCGTAACCACAGTACCTCCTTCATCCACATAATCCACTAAGGCCTCCTGAAGATAAGTGGGATTGTTACTGGCCCAGTGTTTGAAGTAGATAACAGCATCATAGGCATCTAAATATCCTGAAATATTAGCGGGGTTAAATGGTAACGAATTCGACGGTAGCGTTTGATTCACTTCCGTTACCGAAAACTGGTAGTTGTCATTGGGAGAGCTTCCGTTTAGTAGCGCTACAAGATCCGTGTAGTCAGCGGGAAGGTTTTCTGGTTCTACGCCATGATTACAAGGAACGTCATTATTTTGATTATTAACTTGACAATTTGTGGGATCTACCGCACCTCCATGTAGGATGAGTACTGATATTGGATCACTCAACTGCTCATTTGCCGGGAATGATTCCAGAATATTCAACAAAGTTCTAGCACCGTGGGCGATCGTTTGGGGGTACCAATCTCTAGTAGTTAGGACCTTATAATCTGCCATACCCTGATCTCCTAGTGATTCATGAGGGCTTGTTATGGTTACTCTATCTTCTGGTCTAAAAGAAATGTCCAGATCGGACAACTGTACACCAGTAGCTGGTTCTGGGAAGCCTGCGGCTTGTCCTCCCTGTATTAAGCTAATTCCTAATGGGTTTATAACATCAGCTGTACCGGGCACCCTCCAGTAAGCCGGCAAGCTTGCTGCATGACACTGCGCTAAACAAGGTTTTCCATTCAGTAAGGCATCAACGGCAAGATCGTTGAGCCTCTGTGCTACGTTACTAATCTCTGCTGAGGTCAAGCCAGCCTGAGCCTCATAGCTACCGTCTATTCGATAATTCAGTGCGCCATACCCACCGGCTATCACAATAGCTTCATATGAAGTCATATCTACCACATCCAGAATGCTGCCTGCCACCGGAATGCTTAAAGGCATAGCGTTTTCATCACTGTTCCAAGACATCCCAAACATTTCCTGAAAACGCTGTGTAAAATCAGTATAATTTGTCTCTAAACCAGCAACGTTATTAGCCCATTCCTGAACTCCACCACCATATAAAGTCGCATCAGCATTAGTAGCACTTCTAACATCAACGTCATAACCAGCCGCTTCTAACGACCGACGCATAACAATATATTCTGTGTAATAGACACTATCTTGTGCAACAAACATTAATATTTGACCATGTTGGGCTACGGCTTTATATCCCAACAAAATCACAAATAGCAATAGCATCAGTACCGCTTTCGGATAATTTGGCTTTCTCATAAAATTGGAATTTATCTTGCAACCCAAGAGGACCAAGTTTTAAAAGTCACTAGCTCGGCCTCTTTAGGTCGCGAAGAAGCAAATCTTATTTAATTCATATTTAAACCAAATATAAGCCTAAAAAATACGTAGAATAGACTCCGGTTCGTTGGTATTTTATAGGTGAATAGGTTTTATTAATAGTTGCCGGCAATTAACCAATAAGTGAAAATCAGGTGTAATATCACCATTAATACTGCTCCAGAATAATTCGGTTTTCTCATAACAACTCGCTTTTGTCTTGCGAAAACGGGGGGCAAGTGATAATACAACATCACCTCAAGCCTTTGAATCGCAAGAAGAAATTTTAATTCGATTCACATATAGTACAACAAATACTAGGCTATGCCGAACCGGAAAACAACTCTGTTTGACAACCAGAGTCATTTTCTTGATATATAAAGCAAAATTTCTAATAACAACAAAGGTGATTAGAACTAGACAAACCGATTTAGCATGAATTAGATACGTTACCCAAGATTCATAATCTTGAAGAATTCCTCTCTTTTTCTAGAAGAAACACTTATTTGGGTTCCGTCTTTCATTTCAACGAAAGCATTTTTTCCTTTTGTCAGGCGATCAATTTCTTTTCTGTTTACCAGATATGAGTGGTGAATGCGGATAAAGCCCATTTCTCCAAGAAGCTCTTCGAATTCTTTTAGGTTTTTACTCTGCACCACTGTCTGCCCAGATGTAAGCTTAATATTCGTGTAAGGGCCGTCAGCCTGACAGTAGCAGATCTCTGAGATATGAATAAACTTAAACGAATCTGATAGTTTAAGAGCTAAAGTCTGATCTTCTTCCGGCATCGAAAGGTTACTCAAGAGTTTTTCACGCTGCAATTCATAATGCCCAAAGCTGAGCTGTTGGTGCGCTTTATGAACCGCTTGTTGTAATTCTTTTATATCAATAGGCTTCAATAGATAGTCCATAGCCGCATATTTAATAGCTTTCAACGCATAGTGTTCAAAAGCTGTAGTAAATACCACCAGAAAATCTTGGTGCTTTAGCCTGCTCAGTATATCGAATCCTGTTCCAGATTGTAATTCTATATCCAAGAAAACCAGGTGAGGCTTTAGCCCCTCAATACAGCTAATAGCATCCTCCACATTATCAGCGGTGCCAACTATTTTAACTTCTACACAATATTCTTCTAATAAGCTCTCAAGAGTTTCCTGACTTGGAATTTCGTCGTCCACAATGACTACTTTCAACATAAACTAGGTTTTAATTAACGCAAAGCGCTTCGAATAGTATATATACGCCAAAAGCCCATTTGGTAATCTTATCAGATAGAAAGTGTATTTTAGAATTGAAATATGACAAGCAATAAATGAAAAATACCTTATCGACTGCTGGCAAAATCTGGCATAACTTATCTAATCTAGGCATAAATGCTGAGATGCCTCACTACTTGCGTCGCAGGTTGATATTGAGTAACCAAGTTTGTCTAACAGCAGGGATTGCTATGCCACCATTTTGCCTGGTATATAAAAACAACCTTCCGCAGCTGATCACCTATTTAATCGGGTTTTTGTTGTGTACATCGTACTTGTTGTTCATTAGTCGTGGGCGGATAAACATGGCCAGAGCTTCCATCATGATTTGTTTGCCTATAATGGTTGTGGCAGTGGGTTACTTCGCTAGTCCTGAGATTAAAGAGACACAAAAACTTGCCGTTTGCTGCCTACTCATCGTACCATTAGTCCTTTATGGAATTACGGAACTACGTTCTATGGCCTTAGGCATCGTTTGGGTGATGTTTTGCTACGTCTTCTATGATCTATTACCCATTCTCACAGCACCAAATTTCAATGCTTCATCAATAACCGATTTGATGCTGTATGACTACGCATCAGCAGTATTTCTAATATTTCTCATTTCAGCCGCATTTGCCTATTTGCAACGTCTAAACTATCAGTCGGAATCTTCGTTACAGCAGTTGCTCACCGAAAGTAATGATCAAAAAAATGAAATAGCCCAACAGAAAAGTGAGTTAGAAGCCGCTTACCAAAAGCTAGAAATCCTGAACCTACGGTCGAAAATGAATCCTCATTTTTTATACAATTCATTGAACTCTATTCAGAATTTCATCACAAAAAGTGATAAAAAATCCGCACTCCTCTACCTCACCGGTTTCTCGCGCGTTATGCGCAGCTATTTGAACTATAATGATGAAGGGTTAATTCCTATTTACAGAGAAATTGAACTTTTAGAGGAATACCTCGCTCTCGAGCAATTAAGGTTTTCCAAGCGATTTGAATACTCTATTGATATCTCCGAAGAAATTTTGAAAGATGACGTCATGTTACCTTTCTTACTCATTCAGCCTTTCGTGGAAAACGCCTTGCTGCATGGGGTTTTGAATAAAGGGGGAAATGGAGTAGTAAAAGTAAAATTCAGCTATCACTCCAATTTTTTGCGCTGTCGAATAACTGATAATGGCATTGGCCGAAAAAAAGCAATGGAGATAAATCAACAAAAAGGACGAAAACAGGAGTCAAAAGGAATAATGCTTTCGCAAAAGAGACTATTGCTCATTTACGAATATCCAATAGACATTAAGCCTATTTCTATTTCAGACCTTAAAAACGGAGAAGAGCCACTGGGTACTGAAGTGGAAATATTAATCCCAGTAGTAAGATGAGCTGCCTAATACTAAGAAAGGGCTCTAACGACCCCTTTCTTTGAATCTCTTTAAAGAATTGCAATACTACTTGGCATATGCTATAGATCGCATTTCACGAATAACCGTCACTTTTATCTGACCTGGATATTGCATTTCATTTTCAATTTTGTGGGAAATGTCAAAAGATAAGTTTCCAGCCTTATCATCTGTGACTTTTTCAGCATCCACAATTACCCTAAGTTCTCTACCTGCCTGTATAGCGTAACACTTGTTAACTCCATCGAAGCCAAGTGCCAACTTCTCCAAATCTCGAAGTCTTTGAATGTAAGATTCCATCACTTCCCTACGCGCCCCTGGTCTCGATCCAGAAATGGCATCACAAGCCTGTACAATAGGAGCTATAAGACATGTCATCTCTATCTCATCGTGGTGCGCTCCAATGGCATTACAAACGTCCTTATTCTCCTTATATTTTTTCGCCAGATCCATTCCAAGGATTGCGTGAGGTGTCTCTGATTCTTCTGGCCATACTTTACCAATGTCGTGTAGTAACCCTGCTCGCTTAGCCAATTTAGGGCTAAGTCCAAGCTCCGCAGCCATCGATGCACAAAGGCGTGCTACCTCTCGGGAGTGCTGCAATAGGTTCTGTCCGTAAGAAGATCTGAAACGCATTCTACCCACCATCTTTATCAACTCAGGATGTAATCCGTGGATACCCAAATCAATGATCGTACGTTCACCTATTTCTATAATCTCCTCATTAATATTTTTCTTAGTCTTATTGACTACCTCTTCGATTCGAGCCGGATGGATACGACCATCCTGCACTAGTCGATGGAGCGCCAATCTGGCTATTTCTCGTCGCACGGGATCAAAGCCCGAAATAACAATCGCTTCTGGGGTGTCATCAACGATGATCTCAACACCAGTTGCCGCCTCAAGAGCTCGAATATTACGCCCTTCACGACCAATAATTTTACCCTTAATATCATCACTTTCAATATTAAAAATTGAAACGCAATTTTCAATGGCATGCTCTGTCGCAGTACGTTGAATCGTCTCTATGACAATCTTCTTTGCTTCCTTTGTAGCGGTAAGCTTTGCTTCTTCTAGAATATCCTTAATGTGAGAAGATGCCTTCGTACGTGCTTCGTCTTTAAGGGCCTCAATAATTTGTTGCCTCGCTTCGTCCGCCGTTAGGTTTGCTATCTTTTCAAGTTTAGCTACTTGGTTAAGCTTTAGTTTTTCGAGCTCTTCTTTTCTTTTCTTAACGATATCCAGCTGAGCCGTTAGGTTTTCCTTTTTAGAGTCGTACTCAGCTTCAGTACGTTTGTTTTGCTCAACGAGCTTGTTCAGATGAGACTCCTTCTGCTTTAACTTATTTTCGTTCGAAACAATTTGAGATTTTTTACGGCTTGCCTCTTCTTCGAAATCACCTTTAAGCTTTAAGAACTTTTCTTTCGCTTCTAGTATCTTATCTTTTTTTATTCCTTCAGCGGTGATTTTTGCTTCTTTAAGGATTGAATCTCCTTTTTCCTCTGCTTCTTGTATTTTTTTATTTAATGAGCGCTTGAGTAGTACTCTACTGATCAGAAAACCACCGGCAATCCCAATAATAATGGACCCGATGATGATGATTGAATATTCCATTTCTATTTATTAAAATAAACAGCAGTGGAGGTATCTAAAGGGACTTGCCTAAAGCAAAAAGGAATATTGAAGTGGTATTTATTTTATCGCCTGAGTTATTTCATCCGCCATATTGCGAATTTGTGCTAATGCGACTTCATCGTTAGACTCCGTTTCAACCTTGGATTTAGATCTTTCGATAAAGCTTTCAATAGCCACCATGGCCAATAGGTCTTGCTTATCTTGAATACCAAAACGAGTTTGAAATACTTTCATCTTCTCGTTGATGAGTTTTCCCATTTGCCGAACCATCGACTCATCTTCAGGCCGAACTTTCATTGGGTATTCGCGATTTCCTATTTTTATTTTTATAGATAGCTCTGCCATTGAGTTTACATTACTAAATTAAGCACTCAACTGCGCAATGCACTTATCAATTTCTTCAATATAATCGTTTACCATTTGCTTTAAGTCCACAGATTCTTCTCCACTCTGCTCCAGACTATTGGCAATTTTAGTTATTTTATATTTATTATGAAAGTGACTCAATTTCTGCTGTTTGCTGTTTAATTCTTCCTTCAAAGCCTTATTTTCTTCTTTGGCGATAGCATAATCGTCCTTTAGCTTGTTATAGTCAGCCAAAAGCAAAGTAAGCTTTCTTTCCAAAGACTTTAGTTCAGACCGCAGCAGTTGACTCATTTAAGTTTATCTATTTTCTAATTACAGCCCCAAATTCTTTCTCATAACCAGCTATTAGCTGGTTCATAACTTTATCGATTTGTTTATCAGTAAGTGTCTTACTGGCATCCTGCAAGATATAACTTATTGCATAAGATTTCTTGCCCTCACCAATATTTTCTCCTTCGTATACACTGAAAACATTCATGCGCTTAAGTAGGTCACGTCCATACTTTTTCGCTAAACCCTCAATATCTGAAAATTTCACGGCTTTATCCAAAACAATCGATAAATCACGTTTAACCTCTGGAAATTTAGGGATTTCCCTTACCGAAACTTCCGGGTTCCATAGCTTCACAAGTAAATCCCAATCGATATCTGCATAAAAAACATCGGCACTCACTCCTGCCTTTTTCGTTAAGTCCTTTTTCACCTTACCCAAACTAACTAGCGTCTTATGATTGGATGCCACTAAATCCAATCCGTATTCCATTTCACCAGCTGAAGTCGGAATACTCTTGGTATCAGACAAATTGAACCGGGACAGAAACCAATTTGTCACGCGAGATAAATCAAAAAAATCTACTTTATTGTTATCCCCTGTCCAACTTTCTTCTTGACGTTTTCCAACAACGAAAAGAGATAATCGCTTCTTTTCAACATATCCTTTTTTCCCCTTAGCATAGGTGGAGCCAAACTCAAAGAACTTTAAGTTAAACTGTTTACGATTGATATTATGCGCTATGGCCTCTAGGCCAGAAAACAACAATGTTTGACGCATGACATCTAACTCTTCACTAAGCTGATTGAGAATCGAAACATTATCTTCAGCGTTCCAAACTTCACTCCCAATGGTGTATTTAGAACTTGTTAGCGAGTTGGACATCGTCTCATAAAAACCCTGTCCTGTAAGGAGCGTTGAGGCCTTCAAACGTAAGTTATCACGATCTTTAGTCGGAAAATGAGCTAGGCTATCTGCTTTTAAATTTTCTGAGAGCTCTACATTATCATATCCATAGATACGCAATATTTCTTCTATGATATCTGCTTCTCGCTGAACATCTACTCTGTACGTTGGTATGATTGCTTTGAAGCCAACTTCTGTTTCGTCAGTGATCTTTATCTCTAGGTTGCTCAAGATCTTTTTAATCCGTTCCTTACCCAGTTCCTTACCGATTAGCCGGTCAATATTCTTATACTTGACTTGTGTTTCGAATGGTTTGATCTCCGATGGATACACATCCACTATTTCTGAGCTAATTTCTCCACCTGCCATTTCTTGAATGAGCAAAGCAGCCCATTTAAGCGCTATAATCACTTGGTTAGGATCAGTGCCTCTTTCAAATCGAAATGCAGCGTCTGTTTTTAAATCATGAACCATACTGGTCTTTCGAACATAGTCCGGAGAGAAGTATGCACTTTCTAGAAAAATATCTTTTGTTGAAGGCTTAACCCCCGACTTCTCACCTCCGAATACACCAGCTATACACATGCCCTCCTCAGCATTGCAGATCATAAGATCCTTATTTTTTAGGCTTCGCTCTACGCCATCTAGTGTTACGAATTTGGTATTCTCTTCGAGCGTCTTGACAACTACTTGCGTACCAGCAATCTCGTCGGCATCAAATGCATGAAGCGGTTGCCCCAATGAATGCAGTACATAATTGGTTATATCCACCACATTGTTGACGGGTGCCAATCCAATCGATTTCAATCTATTTTGCAGCCATTCTGGCGAGTCCTTCACCGTAACTCCTGTGATAGAAACACCGGCGTATCGTGGACACGCCTCATTGTTTTCTACTAGTACTGAAATAGGCAAATCATGATTATCAACTTTAAAGGCTGAAACATCCGGAAGTAAGGTGGGACGCTCCAATAATGCTTGAAGATCTCTAGCAACACCAAAATGAGATGCAGCATCAACCCTGTTGGGGGTTAGCCCAATTTCAATAGCATAATCTTCTTCTATGTCGAAGTAATCTCTAGCAGGTGCGCCATTGGGAAGATCAGTATCTAGAACCATAATACCATCATGACTGGTTCCTAGGCCTATTTCATCTTCAGCGCAAATCATTCCTAGTGAAACCTCTCCTCTTATTTTAGCTTTCTTTATTTTAAATGGATCATGTCCAGCAGGATATAAGGTAGATCCAACGGTAGCTACCACTACTTTTTGTCCCGCAGCAACGTTTGGCGCGCCACATACAATTGGACTTAATTCCTCTCCACCGATATCCACTGTTGTCTTGCTTAACTTATCGGCGTTCGGATGTTTCTCACAAGAAATTACCTCTCCAATGACCAGCCCCTCTAAGCCACCCTGGATAGTTTCAACCTTTTGCACATCCTCTACTTCTAGTCCACTGGATGTCAAAAGTTTAGAAACCTCTTCAGGGGATTCATTTATTTCTATAAACTTTTTAAGCCAACTGTATGAAATCTTCATCTGTAAATATTAAGCCTTGCCTACCCTTCAAACGGCTCCATCAATAAACCAAAAATATCTATTGATTCAGGCAGTTACACAATTAATCAATTCTAACCTTACATGCACACCACGTAAATCGCTGGCAAATTTATAAAATCTGACGAGCAAGCAGCGGACCAACAAGCGCATGGTAAAGTTTATTTTGTAAAAACCTTCTCTCCTGCCTCTATGGCAACAGGCAAATAGTTTTCTTTTGGCGGTAGCGGACAACTGAAACGTCCTGAGTAAGCACAAAATGGATTATAAGCAAGGTTGAAATCAATGACAGCTTTTGGCCGATTACCCGGCTCTAAGTCGATATACCTTCCACCTCCATAAGTCTCTGCACCACTAGTTTCATCAGCAAAGGCAAGTAATAAGTTCTTCTTTCCAAACTCTCGTAGCAATAACAACCGAAACTCTGTTCCTTTCAATTCAAAGGTTGCATAGCCATATTTAGTATATTTTCTGCTTTCGCCTGTATTCGTTGGGATATCTAGGTAACTAGGGCTCTCCAATTTTTCGACTTTGGCAGTCACCTGATAAGCTCGATCAACAGCAAAATAAGGCAAACTCGCTACCTGATTTTTCAAGTCTCGAAGCGGTGAATCTGACATTTGAAGTAACATCTTTACCCGGTCATCTTGCGCACCTTTTATCCGAGTGCTGTAAGCTTCTTGACTCTCTCCACCTGTGAAGGAGTATACTATAGAAGCAAGTATGACGATTCCGATTATTCCGTAAATAATTTTTTTCATCTGAACTAGTTTATTTCAACACATCACTGCCAACAGCATCTAGATCGTAATGGCCCTGACTGAATTCACAATGAATGCGTTCATCCTCAGCAGATATACTTAAAAGCCATGTTTAAGTATATTTCACTTCTAAAGTACAATTAAATAAAATGATTTATTTATCCTGAATAATCGATGCACTAGAGCACACCCTCATCAGAAAAGCTAAAATAGGATTCGTTGGTAAAGATTACATGATCCAATAATCGAATATCGAAGAGTAAAGCTGCTTGTTTCACTTTTTTAGTTAACTCTACATCTTGTTGACTAGGTTTCAGGCTGCCCGAAGGATGGTTGTGTACAATCACTATAGCACTTGCTAGCATTTCGATGGCTTGTTTAAACACCAATTTTTGATCGATCAGCGTTCCCGAAACACCCCCTTTAGAAATAATGCTTTTACCAAGTACCACATGCGCTTGGTTAAGATAAACAACCCAAAACTCTTCGTGATGTATGTCAAGGAGATGTGGCGTAAGTAATTGATAGATGTCATCTGATCCTTCGATGCGCAGTGTTTTTTGAACATCTGCATCTCTTCTGCGTCGACTCAATTCCATGGCACTAACGATTGAGATTGCCTTTGCCTCTCCTATACCCTTAAATTTCTTAAGGTCATTGACGGAAAGCTTGGCTAGACGATTTAAATCATTACCAAGGGTTCCTAAGACCTGTTTGGCCAAGTCCACGGCAGTCTGTGTTCTACTGCCGCTACCCAATAAGATTGCAATAAGTTCAGAATCAGTAAGTGCAGTACGGCCTTTGGATAGTAGCTTTTCTCTTGGCCGATCTTCTTCCGCCCAATTCTTAATAGATAGATCTGTCATAATAATGTGTCTAAGGCATTAATGTGACAAACTAATCCAAAAAAACAGAGGAGTACAAACGCCCAGACGTACTGAAAACAGGCGTTTGCAAAATTTTCGAAAAAGTCTCGCTTACGCTAAAGCGTTAACTTCCTTCGTCAATTTCGATTTAAGATTCGAAGCTTTATTCTTATGAATAATATTATTCTTAGCTAACTTATCTAGCATCTTAACTACAGTCTTCAGAAGAGTCTCTGCCTCTGCTTTATCAGTAGCATTTTTCAACCTTTTGATGTAGGTACGAGTAGTTTTGCTCTGATATCTGTTTCTTAGTCTTTTAGCTTCGTTTGAACGAATTCTTTTTAATGCTGACTTATGATTTGCCATTGTATTA
>CAYMST010000148.1:0-11872 GCA_964393115.1 uncultured Roseivirgaceae bacterium
ATTGGCACGGTACAGTTATCCATAGATACAGCACTCATACCAGCTCCACCAGTAGACAAGAGAGAGTATATACTAATCGTTGATGTCAATGGTGACGGTGATTTCACGGATGATCCTGAGTATTTTATTCTAAACGAGCGCTTTGGGTCTACGATAAGGAGATCAGGCCTTAGCTTGGCAGATGGCTCAAACTTTACTGTTGGCGTAGGACGTAACGTAGCTATCAACAAAGGTCCATGGAATGACCCAAATACATGGCTTATCGGGGTGCCTGGGGAAGATGAAGACGTAGTACTTCAAGACTCTGTAACCTTATTTCAACAACGAAACGTACCAAATATAACTGTGCCATCTGGAGGGTACCTGGATTTGAATGGCCAAACGTTGAACGTCAGTGGTGATTTCGATATGCAGGGTACCTTTATAGCGAATGGTGGAACTGTTGAGTACTCTTCTGCAACTGATACCGTATGTGTTGAGTCCTTGGCGTATTACAATCTTAATATCTCGGGTGGAGGTGTTAAAAGGCTTTGTGGAAATATTACAATTGACGGAGACTTAACAGTAAATAATAATCCTGAATTTGATACGGATGTTTCCAATAACTTCTCCATTACGATCCGCGGAAACTGGCAGACAGCTGTTAGCTCTACGTTTACAGCGAATAGCGGTTCGGTTATCTTCGACGGGTCTACGGGTGATCAAATGATAGAGAAAACAGGAAGTACGGAGCAGTTTTATGACATGCAAGTGAATAAGTCTACTGGTGACGTGGTCTTGGATGGACCGCTTCAAGTAAATAATGTACTCACGCTCACACAAGCAGATGTAGTGTTAGGTGATAATAACTTGGATATCAGTAGTAACGCAACAGGTGCTATAGCGTATCCTGGTGACGGCACGAGCTATATTCAGGCGAATGGTAGTGGGTTCTTAAGAAGAAGTATTGCGGTTTCTAATACCTATACGTATCCAATAGGAGACGCTTCTTATTACACGCCTCTGGATTTTACGTTGAATAGTGGTTCAACCTCTTCGCCGGTGGTAGAAGTCAATGTGACCTCTAGTATTCACCCTAATCTGGCGGCAACAGGCTCTTATATAAACCGATACTGGACGTTCGAGCCTGAAGGCATCAGCTCACCAAACTATGACATTTCATATACCTATGACGACGCAGACTTGTCTATGCCTGGAATGGAAGATCTAATGAAACCAGTGAAGTATTCTGGAGGTGATAAGCTCATTGGAGACTCCATCAACACAGCTACGAATACGTTCTATCTACTAGGTATGACAAGCTTTAGTGACGCGTCAGGTGGAGATGATTCCTCACTCCCAGTTGAGTTGGTACGTTTTGAAGTACAGAAAACAGATAATGCCAATGTCAATGTAGAATGGACTACGGCTTCTGAAGTTAATAATGACTTTTTTGAAGTACAAAGGTCAACGAATGGTATCGATTGGGAATTCTTGACCATGGTAAATGGAGCAGGAACGACAAGTTTTGCGAATGAGTATACTGTTGAGGATAGAAACCCTGTCATGGGAAGTCATAATTACTACAGATTACGACAAGTTGATTTTGATGGTCAGTTTGTGTACTCCAGTATAAAGTCTGTCTTCATGGAAAGTACGGAGGCATTTAGCTTCAAAGTCTTCCCAGTGCCAAATAACGGCATGGACATAAATATGCAGCTTACCGGTCTCAATGCTAATGAGTCATTGACAATCCGATTGATTAACATGACGGGAAGTACGGTGTATATGGATAAAGTAGAGGCTGATACTAACGGTTTTGTTGGACATGAAGAAGGAAAGCTTAAAGTTAGCAATCGACTTCCATCTGGTGTCTACCACCTCTATATCCGCTCACAAGAGCGAATGGAGCGTAAGAAGATAATTGTAGAATAAGGATATAAAGTGACATGCCTTTTGATTGGGTATGTCACTAGTATGTGACATCAAACCAGAAAGAAGAACTGGTCGGTGTACAGAATAGTATTTGTGTTGAAATCCGGTTTAAATCCTAAATATTGCCTTTCCTTAGAAAGGCATTATTTTTTATTTCTGCTCTTCTATTTTATCTAAAGTCTATTCAAGAGCGAATATAAAATCCAGCAATAAGCCGTATAGGCCAACTCTTTCGCGTAATTATTTATGGATTCTTATAGCGATGCCGGACATCTCTGCCTCAATCATCTATCAATAAAGCAGCACCAAAAACACCGGCACTATCACCAAGTTTTGGTTTCAATATTTTTGTTTCTACTGTAGGATTGAAGATATAGTGCTTTAATGATTTCAGCTCTTCGGTGTACAAGAGGTCAATATTTCCCACGCCACCACCAAGGATAATTACATCTGGGTCAATGGTGTTGGTGATTGAAGCAATGGCTTTACCAAAGAAATAAAGTAGGCGTTCTATGGTCTTTGTAGCTTTTGGATCGGTTTTAGCCTTATGTCGCTGTACTATTTCCTTTAGCTTTAGAGAATTTCCGGTCTGCTCTAGATAATAACGCTCTAAACTAGGACCAGCTAAGATTCGCTCTACGCAACCTTCTTTTCCGCAGTAGCATTCGCCTCCTGATGAATCCAAAAAGTTGTGCCCCCACTCACCTGCTATCCCATGTCTTCCATTTACTACTTGACCATTGACGACCAAACCGCCACCAACACCTGTTCCCATGATGACACCAAACACAACTTTGGCTTCTGGAAACTGTTCTGCCACAATACCAAATCGTGTTTCTGCTAACGCGAAGCAGTTAGCGTCATTGGCTATTTCAATAGGGATGCCGAGCTTGTTTTCGAGATCATGCTTAAACGGTAGACCATTTAGACATGTTGTATTACTATTTTTCAAAAGTCCCGTAATAGGGTCCGAGGTACCTGGAGTACCGATTCCCAGACGAGACACTTTGATAGAAGAAGAGGCTTCAAGCAGTTGAACAACCTTACATACTTGATTGATAATATGACGGTATCCTTTTTCTTTCTCGGTAGGAAGACGTAGTCTCTCAATGACCTTAAGTTCTTTATGGTTTGTCTCGATAAGCACACCTTCAATTTTCGTGCCTCCGAGGTCTATGCCACAGCGTATTTCCATGTGATCAAGTAATTACTTTAAATGTTTTAGTCGTTTATTTCAATTCACAAGTCGTGAACGTTATTTTCACCATACAAGTACGTTAATACATGGTGTTTGGGTTTTGTGAATGTGCAGGGATTTGCTGAATAGCATCCCAATGCTCACAGATTTTACTATTTTCATCAAATCGAAAAAAATCCATGGTAACATATTGATCATTTCCAGGCCAGGTTTGATGTGTATGAAGAGCTACCAGTTCTCCTTCGGCTATACATCTCACGAATTCAATATCCTTCTCAGGATAGTCTTTAAACATCCGGTCGAAATATTGAATAAAGCCTTCTTTACCATTTGCTACATCAGGATTATGTTGGATGTATTCATGGCCAACGTATAACTCCACAGCTTTTGATGGATTGCCTTCGTAAGCCATTTTGTAAAAGGCGATGGCATTATTTTTATTCTCTTCCAGTCGATTCATAATTTCCTAAGTTTTACAAGTTGTTCATCTATTCTTTGGATATGCTTAATTAGGCCGAACAATAAAGATCTTACTATCCGAACCTCGTGCGATAAGGCTTTACCTCGCAAGATAATAATCTTTGATTTTTAGTATTTTACGGTTTTTGCTATAAAGTAGCACTCGTTTTACCTAATCACTTAATTGATGTATACCAATAGAAAAATCCACTTGGGCATGTTATGCCTTCTTTTGATCTATTCATACTTGCTCAAAGGCCAGCAATGGACCAATGTCCCTCTCCGTGGTATGGGATTTGTTACCGGAATTAAAGCAAGTATTGTCTCAAACGATATTTACATCCGTACAGATAATGGAGGTGTCATGCGTATGGATCGCGTTAGTAACACTTGGATACCTCTAATGGATGATAAGAACATTGGACATAGCGTTGAAGCAATAGCTACACACCCTTCAGACCCGAATGTGATCTTCGCTGCCATTGGACATAAAGAGATCGGTAACCTGTTTGTTTCCTCAGATAAGGGACAACGCTGGGATAAAATGAACCTTTCTCTTTACATGGAAGGGAATGGGAAATGGAGGCAAGCTGGTAGACGTCTGGCTATTGATCCAAATAATGGACATAAGAGAATGTACTATGCCTCACGTGAAAATGGTCTTCAAATAAGCTACAATAATGGGTTGAACTGGTATGGGGTATCAAAATCAAAGTTGCCACATGGCAAAGAAGCCGGGCAGACATTTATTTGTATCGATACTGAATCGGGCAGTCTTAATAGTCCATCGAAAATACTATACGTCGGCGTGCAAGGCGAAGGTGTTTATAGGAGTAAAGATGCCGGTAAGAACTGGACTAAAGTTATTGGAGGGCCTGATGTCTCTTTTAGACCAGTGGAGGCGACAATGAGTCAGACCACATTGCTAGTTGCTTATGCCACAAAGCCGGGAAATGGTGGTCAAGGCAAACTATTCAAGTTATCTAAAGATCAATTGATAGAGATTACTCCTCAAGACAAAACGAATGCTGGATTTGCTAGTTTGGATATTGATAGAAATAATCCAAATCATATAGTCGCAATTCAATGGGGACTTGGAACCACTAATGCAATTCATGAATCGTATGACCAAGGGGATAGCTGGACACAACGTTCGTTTGCACAATTCGAGAATGTCCCATCCTATTGGCCATCTTGGCATAATTGGACCAATGCAGGAGGAGTGCTTATAGACCCTATTAACTCAAATTTACTATGGGTAACCACTGGGTTTGGCGTGTATCAAACGAATGACGTGCAAAAAATCAATCCTGTGTGGGAAACAAAGATGAAAGGCCTGGAACAAATAGTACTTACAACGCTGAAAAGTGTACCAAGCTTCGAAGGTATCTTAGCAGGTACGATGGACATGGTAGGGTTTAAGATAGATAACCTTACTCAGTCCCCTTTGACTAAGTTCCATCCAGAGGCCTTTGGCATAACAACTAGTATTGATTGGTGTGAAACTGATCCTAGTTTTGTTATCCGTACAGGTAGTGCACAAACTGATATCACTACTGGTAGAAATGCTTATTCTACCGATGGCGGCGATTCTTGGCTGGACTTTCCAAATAAACCTGCAAATGCCAATGCCGGTTGTATAGCCATTTCGGCTACAAACAAAAACCATTGGGTTTGGGCCCCTTTAAATATGGGTTGGCATCGTTCGGATCCACACTACACCCTTGATGGAGGAAATACATGGAAGCCTTGTCAAGGCTTGCCTAAAGCGGGAAATGGTGTTACTGAGATGTACAGTGCAAGCCAACTTTTAGTGGGTGATAAGGTAGATGGCCAGACATTCTATTATTTTGCTGATACAGATCATAAAGGAAACTGGGGAGTACTTTATAAAAGTGTGGACGGTGGTGCTACTTTCTCTCTTGTGAATACTAGCCTGCCGGCTTGGTATCAAATGAAAATGGAAGCAGTGCCAGGTAAGAAAGGTCATCTCTTGATGAGTTTTCGAAATAAAAAACCGCTTTACTTTAGCAAGGATGGAGGGCAGTCCTTCTCCCAAGTAGGTGATTTCAAATTCGTTTCGACATTTGCGATTGGCATAGGATTAGGAGAAGAACCTAGTATTCAACTGATTTCAGAGGAAAGCAACACATTTACCATATACCGCTCTATGGATTACATGAACTCGTGGAGTCAAGTAGAATATGGTGCTGTTCCGGTAAGTATAGCAACTACAATGGAAGGTGATCGGAATGATGTCAGTAGTTTTTATTTGGGTACGAATGGTCGTGGTATATGGCAAGTAGAACTAGAAGAAGGACATGAGAATGAAGATAGAGCAACCGCAGGTTCATGCACTGTTATTTCGAACGGTGGAAAGCCGAATCCTCCATGTCAAATTTGGATAGAGAAACTATCTTCTACCAGTCTTAAACTGCATTGGATAGACAATTCAAATAATGAAGATCAGTTTCACCTCCAAGCAAAACTACTGGGTGATCAATGGAGGGCAGCAGGAATCCCACAACCAAAGGCGAATGCAACTTCTCAGGTGATTGAAGCATTAAATCAATCTAAATATCAGTTTCGAATAAAGTCCAAAAATGAATATGGTGCTTCAACTTGGGTTGAGACGAATCAGATCGATTTGTCTTCCTTAAGATTTGTAGATATCGCCAAAGTCCAAAAAAGAATGGACGTTTTAGTTCACCCAAATCCAGTTGACGAAATAGAAGAATTTCAAATTAGCTGGGATATAAATTCATCGAGAATGGAGGTGGATTTACGAATATTTTCAATGAAGGGAGACTTGGTATGGGACAAAAGATTGATTGGAAAAACATCGACTCGAGTACCATCATCCATATTTAAAACGACTGGTCTATACGTGTTATCTGTGGTAAATGGAAAATCTGAAGTTCGTAAAAAAGTACGAGTAGATAGGTTGAGCAATTAAGTCTGGTAAAAGATCTTCTTTTTTGTCAAAGATAGCAATCCGATTGAGTCTTGCTTAATCGGGTTGCTTCTCCGTCTTATGTTCTATACCTACATCTTCCATAAGAAAGAGACCATAATTTCTAATCGTTTCGATGATTGGAATACAAGTTTTCCCCTTCTCCGTCATGGAATATTCTACCTTAGGAGGTACTACTGGGTATACCTCCCGATGAATAAAACCTTCATTTTCTAATTCGCGCAGTTGACTAGTCAACATCTTATCTGTGATATGGGGGATATCCTTCTTTAACTGACCATAACGCATGACTTTATCTTTTAGTCTCCATAGAATGGGCATCTTCCAGGTTCCACCAATACGGTCCATGGCAAATTCAACGGGGTTGTAGTAAAGCTTGTTTTTGTATAGAAACTCAGGCATCTAGCATTATTTATATCATTTACACAAACAAGTATAGTGTTTTATCTGACCAATTTACATTTCTTACTAAATAGTAAGTGTCTTTGTTTTGAGTAAGTATATTGGTGTAAGAAAGTGTAATGTTGATATTTACGCCCTAGTCATAGTACTTGAAACGCGGTTAAAAAGTAGTCAAATCCTAGAGAGCAGAAAAGTATGAATATAGCCATTGTTGGGACAGGAAATGTAGGTGGTGCATTGGCCACTAAATGGGCTCAAGTGGGCCATAAGATAATATTGGGGGTACGTGATATCAATAGTTTTAAAGGCAAGGAGCTACTGGATAACGATCATACTTCCGTGGAAAGGATAGAGGTAGCTGTTGAAAAATCAGAAGTTATTTTGCTGGCCACACCTGCGGTAAAAGCTGTTGAAGTATCAAAAAGTTTGGGAGATACTACGGGTAAGGTAGTTGTCGATGCGATGAACGTAGTCATGGGGCGCGGGCCTGAAGGATATACAAATACTTCAGACGCTATACTAGCGAACACCCAGACTTCTGATTTGGCCAAGTGCTTCAATACCACAGGGTTTAACAATATGAAGGATGCCACGTATCAAGGACAGCAGATCGATGCCTTTACTTGTGGATCCAGCGCTAAAGCTAAGGAGATAGCTCAGCAGCTAGCGTTAGATGCCGGATTCGGGTCTTGTTATGACGTAGGGGGTAATGATAAGTTTGAACTAATGGAACAGTTTGCCTTTTTCTGGATCAACCTAGCCATGTTTCAAGGTCACGGCAGAGAGATCGGGTTTAAGTTATTGAAGAGATAAAAGAGGCTGTCCTTTCAGACAGCCCAAATGTCTTCTACAAAATACCGATTATGTTGGTCTAATGGGAAGTATGAGCGCAGAGCTCAATTCGTTAATTATCAAATTTAACCGTGTAGCTTCTGCCTTCCAGAGAATATTCAATATTGTATTTCTTTCCTGCTGGTGAGGTGAAGGCTTCTTCTTCATGACCGTCATAAAACTCATAGAGAACACGTTTGAATTCGGCATTCTTAGGTAGGTCTCCAGCGTGGTTTCTGTCTTCAAAAGAAAGATAAACCGTTTTCTTTCCTTCTTTGTGCTTTTCCACATTTAGTTTTTCATACCAGGTGCATTCGCAAACCGCTCTTCCTTTTTTGGCTTTAGCTCCGGCTTGAAAAGAGACATCTGTTATGTTTTTTGGGCCAAAGTATTCATGCTTTTTTCCTTTGCCCTTCTTTTTTCTGCAATTAATAGAAGGTCTATCCATATACCATTGTAGCTCAGCTCGATTGACTAGTCTAAACGTTTCGGTCTTACTGACCGTTTTATTGGTGCCCGAGGTAGCAGATTTTGTGCCTCGGTAAGGACCTTTGCGCTTGTGCGCCGTGTAAGGTAAGTCATATACAAAAGAAACCTTGGCGATCTTTTGCGGCACTACCACAAAGGGCATCTCGTAGGTATAGGCTTTTTTCCTTTTATAAAGCACCACCTTGAACTCATGATCTTTCTTGCTGGGGTCAAATACATCATCGTTGGTTAAGGATACAATGAAAATATTATCTCTATCTGTAGGATTATGGGCTCTTGGGAATTTTTTTCCATTAAAAATGATGTGATTACGAGGGTTACCTAGTCTTACGCCTTTTATATGTATTTTGATTTCGTCTCGTTGGGTGGTCGTTATAATGGGTACATCATACCAGAGCGGAGTAGGCGTACGCTTCGCAAACGGCAGGCGCGTAAGACTATTCTCAATGGAAATCGCTACGTCCTCAATCTTTTCTTCCAGACTCATAGTGCTGCTTTCTATGGTCTTGTTGATGATCCTGACTTCACTAAGAATTCGTCTTTGAGACTTGTTTAATTCTTTAGTGAGATCGTTTAGTTGACCTTTGAATCGGCCTAGTAGATATTCGGTGTAGAATTGTAAATTGGTGAACAAAATACGTTGTTGATCTTCTAGCACGTTGCTTGTTTTATCAAGCGTCTTGTCTACAAACCTGTCGGTTATCTTCAACTCTTGCCCGAGATCTCCAAAGGTATCCGCAAAGGAGGAAGTAAGGGATAAAAGTAGTATTAAACTACTTGAAATAAAATTTAGTGTGTTGGTCTTCATATGATTAAGGTTTAGTAAATATCCCTTTAGTATTTCGTATCACTTATCAGTTTGGATAAGATTACAAAGTACCAAGAAATGGATAATGGTGAATAAGGGTTTTGACAGCTAAGTTATAAATAGAGTAGCAGTGAATATAGGTACTATTTAGAAGTTAGTGGACGTTTATGACCTCTTCAAAAAAACGACCGTAAGATTGTTGATCATATATTTTTCTTGGTATAATTAATAAAAATATATGATTTGACATGTTTGGTGATGCAATGCGCTAGATCGATTCCTAGATAATTTAGTTAAAGGAAATCATGAATTCATGGCATCGATATAATTGTCAAGCCCAAGAATGGCAAGGGGGGAGTAAGTGGAAAAGTTTGCCCGCATCTGGTCCAGATACGGGCGAGGTATGAGTTGTCTCAATTAATCTATGTCGAACCTGTCTAACATCATGACTTTGTTCCAAGCTTGGATAAAGTCGTTTATGAATTTCTCTTCGGATGTACTGGTCGCATAAACTTCTGCGATGGCGCGAAGTTCGGAATTAGAGCCAAAAATCAGATCGACTCTGGTAGCGTTCCATTTTGGAGCTCCAGTTTTCCGGTCTCGACCATGGAGCGTTAGTTTATCCGCTGATGTTGGAGACCATATGGTGTCCATATCTAAAAGGTTAACAAAGAAATCGTTGGACAGTGTGTCTTCACGATGAGTCAATACACCAAGAGCCGAACCATCAAAATTTGTATCCAGTACCCGCATTCCGCCGACCAAAACGGTCATTTCAGGAATCGTCAGCTGTAAAAGCTGTGCCTTGTCGATCAGGAGCTCTTCTGGTTGAACGCTGTATTCCTTTTTTAAATAATTTCTAAATCCGTCCGCTATTGGTTCCAGTACTTCAAACGATTCAATGTCCGTACTTGCCTGACTGGCATCACCTCTTCCTGGAGTAAAGGGTACGTTAACCGTGTACCCGGCGTTTTTCGCAGCTTGTTCAATGGCAGCAGCTCCACCAAGTACAATTAGGTCAGCAAGCGAAACTTGCTTAAGATTACTTGTCGAATTGAATTTGGCCTGAATAGCTTCTAGCACAGATAACGTCTCCTTTAGTTGCTTGGGATTATTGACTTCCCAGTTGTTCTGAGGAGCCAATCTGATTCTTGCACCATTTGCTCCACCGCGTCTGTCCGACCCTCGAAACGTCGAAGCGGAGGCCCAAGCCGTTTTTACTAATGTTGAAACAGATAACCCGGCATTTAATAACTCTTGTTTGAGCGTTACAATATCTTGCTTATCTATGATTTTTGTAGCTGGTTTAGGAATGGGGTCTTGCCAATCAAAGTTTTCCTTGGGCACCTCAGGGCCTAGATAGCAGGAAATAGGTCCCATATCTCGGTGGGTGAGCTTAAACCAGGCTTTGGCAAAAGCATCAGCAAATTGATCTGGGTTTTCATAAAACCGTCTGGAAATTTTTTCATAATCTGGATCAAAACGTAGGGCCAGATCCGTCGTCAGCATCATTGGCGTTTCCTTTTTTGTGTCATCAAAGGCATGAGGAACTTTACTGTCACCCTTTTGGTCTTTTGGTTGCCATTGCTGTGCGCCTGCCGGACTTTTGGTGAGCTCCCAGTCATATTGAAACAAATTTTCGAAGTAGTTATTACTCCACTGGGTAGGGGTTTCGGTCCAAGTCACTTCTAATCCACTGGTAATGGTATCTGCTCCATGTCCGGTTTTAAAAGTGCTATTCCATCCAAACCCTTGTGCCTCTATTGGAGCCGCTTCTGGGTCGGCCTCTAAGTGTGCGGCATCACCAGCGCCATGCGCTTTTCCAAACGTGTGTCCTCCAGCAATAAGCGCAACAGTTTCTTCATCATTCATAGCCATCCGTGCAAACGTTTCCCGAATATCTTTTGCGGCAGCCAAAGGGTCTGGGTTGCCGTTTGGCCCCTCCGGATTGACATATATTAATCCCATCTGTACCGCTGCTAACGGTTTCTCTAACTTTCGATCTCCGGAGTAGCGTTTATCATCCAGCCATTCGTGCTCATTTCCCCAATAGATATCTTGCTCTGGTTCCCAAATATCTACACGTCCGCCACCAAAACCGAGTGTTTGGAAGCCCATACTTTCTAAGGCTACATTGCCGGTAAGGATGAATAAATCCGCCCAGGATATCTTGTCACCATATTTTTGCTTGATAGGCCAAAGGAGCCGCCGAGCCTTATCCAGATTGGTATTGTCAGGCCAGCTATTAAGTGGTGCAAAACGTTGGTTTCCAGTGTTTCCGCCTCCTCGGCCATCGCTAGTTCGGTACGTTCCGGCACTATGCCAAGCCATCCGAATGAAAAACGGTCCATAATGACCGAAATCTGCCGGCCACCAATCTTGAGAGTCGGTCATTAAGGCTAGTAGATCCTCTTTGAGGGCCTTATAATCAAGCGATTTGAACGCCTTAGCGTATTCAAATGATTCGTCCATAGGGTTGGAGGATGCTCCATGCTGGCGGAGTATGTTTAATTTGAGTCTATTCGGCCACCACATATCGTTCGAGGTACCGTGTCCTGCGATGTTTTTATCTATTCCGTGATGGAAAGGGCATTTTCCTGTATTTACTTCTTTCTGATCGTTGCTCATTTTTGAATTCGTTTAATAGTGATACGTCAAATGTAAGGATGTATAAGTATTGATAAAAACGATATTTTATATAACAACATTTATGTTGTAGATATTGTTGTTCTGCTTTAACTAACTAACGGCCATCGTCTACTATGTGTTTTTTCTTTTAATACGCCACATAGGTAAG
>CAYMST010000149.1:0-11796 GCA_964393115.1 uncultured Roseivirgaceae bacterium
AAAGAGGAACTTTCTAATGTAAAAGAGATCTACAAGAAAAAAATTAAAGCTTCTAAAAACCCAAGTCGGATCATCAAGGCGAGGAATAACAAAATAAAGAACCTAAAAAAGAAGACCTATAAACCTAAATATTGGGAGGCGAAGATTGGAAGCATCCATGACATAGATTCTGAGGGCGATTATGAAATGAACGTAATCGCGCTTCATAATCGCACTCCTTATTTCATATTTTCTTTCGGCGGTGTTACCGGCGACAATTCATTTACAAGCAAAATCAAAACGGAATTTAAACCAATGCTACCTGAAGTAAACTACGTATTGCCTAAAGTTAGAAGGGAAATCAAAATGCGAACTGGATTTAAACGAGGCGATACTATTCCCGACTTCACACCGCTTAAATTGTTAAAAGACACACTAGCAGGATGGAACCTGGATACACTTAAGATTTTGTCAAATGCATCTATTGAAGGAAACATTGATGGAAATATTGAACTTTATCAGAAAAGAGGGAATAATATCATAAGGTACTTCGATGATTTTATCAGACCGGAAACGAATGCAGCTGTTTATAATCGTGAGAACTGGCCATTGTACGAAACACAACTCAAAAAGACCAAATATCATAGAAAATGGAGGCTACTACCAAAAAGAGTAATTAAAAAATACTTGCAAGATCCAGAAGTCAGAGAGTATTGGGAACCATTATTGGTAGAGCAGAGGAAGGCTCTAATTCTCGCCATTACATCGAGAGTCGTTAAGGATACACTTGATTATTTTCAAAATCGAGTATCGAATAAAAATGCTGACTCAGTACTGCTAAAGCAAGCCTATTTATACAACCAATACCAACAAGGAAATCTAGATTTCAGTGTTTTAGAAAAATTGAAAATTCCTAAATCACGAGAATACAGTCAGGTTGTTGCAAATGCGGCAGTGATCAAAATTTTACATAATAAAAGAGATACACATAAGAATTACCGTTATCTAGAAAAGCTACATTCGTGGGATAAGAAATCAAGTGTTCTTCTTTACTACAAATTGAGCTATTTGATGAATCATTGGAACGAGCTCGATGATAACACGCCGGTGAACATAAGATTGAAGGAAATTGCCACGTTAGAAAGAAACGGTAGATTCAGAGGTGAGGCAACCCAAATTAAAGCTGATTATATTGCTAAAAACATAAAAAAGATACACAAGCAAAAAAGGTTTGAGCTTTTAGAAAACTGCAGCAAATTCTTATTCGACCATTTTTCAAAACAAGAAGAGTTCATAAATGATAGTGAAAAGTGTGAATCCTTAGCAAAATTGCTGATTAGTGTAGAGGCGGAACAATATGCCATAAATCTGTTGGAAAAGTATTTCTCATCAAAGGAAGACTACGGTAGCATATATGAGCTATACTTAAAACTAGCTTTCGCTTCATCAAAATACTCAACTACTCAACGTTATGCAGATCTCTTAATTCAGGCCAAATCTAAAATCAATGAGGAAAAATGGTGTAAGCTATTTAAAGGGCGGGGAAACATTAACATCCAAGTTTTTGATAACGATCAGCTCAGATTAAAATACTGTGAAATCTGCGAATAAATAACGAAATCTTAAGTTATTTTTCAATTTTATTTTTAATATTCAACAAAGGGTTCTATCTTTTTGGTCCTCTTAAGCAATAAAACGACTTAAAAGGTCTAAATGACGTTTCATCGAGTATATGAATGAAGTGGCAGAATCGTTTAGTTTTTTCGTCTAACTGTTAAAACTGGTTACAACGCGGTTTTGTACTTTACTCAATACGAACCTATTTAAATTGAATAATTATGGAATCACACATTGAATCACAGGAAAGCAACTTATTCTACACGAAAAGTTTACTCATCATTACATTTGCGATTGTTTTTATTGAAGTTATGCTACGAGTTTTCTAATCAAGGTATTTATTAGGACGAGTAACAAAAAATTAGGTTTTCTAAAAGCTTAATTAATTCGATTAATCGAGAATAACTTCGATATAAAATTGTAATGCTTCGGTAATCGCTTCAAAGCTATTGCCATATATGGACCTTTAGCTGGATTTAGGAATCTTAAAAGATTTGAATTGATGCCATGCTAAAGGTCCTCGTTTGAGCAGATGAATTTCGTTTGCTTCAAATTCTTTCTCATATGCTTTATGTTCAAAATAATCCAGACATTGCTGGTAGTATGATTTTTTGAGGTCTCTAAATGCTATAGTAATATGCGGATCAAAAGGGAATCCCTTATAATCTGCGTTAGTCAGATGAAGTGATTCCCTCAAAGAGTGTACTAGACTCTTCCGCTGCAAGGAGAGTGTTTCATTATTTAGCACTTTAGTATATATAACTTTTGGTGGATATCCAGAAAATCCAGACAGACTTAAATTCATAGTCTTCCATTCAGCAGTTGAACTTTTAATCAATTCATTCGCCCTTTCCAAGCGATCTGGAGAAAGTCTAAAAGGCATATGTAACGTAATATGTGGTGGTGCCTTTAAGGCCTGTTTTGTGTTGAAGAGTTCTTTGGCTTCTTCTTTGAAAGCTATAATCTCATGACAGATAAGTGCTGGCGGAATGATAGCGATCATATATAAATCATGTCTTTTTCGCATTAATTCACGTTATCACCTCTTAACAACCTCAGCCGTTTTCTTACTTCCTCTACATGTATGCTTCCAGGAAACAATTGCAAAAACTCAATATAGGTCTTGAGTGCTTGCTCATGATCGTTCAAGCGATCATCAAAAATTAATGCTTTATGATATAGCGCATCATCAGCCAAAATATCCTCAGCATACTCTTCTAAAATTTTATTCAAATAGTTGATAGCATTATTAAATTGAGCCATTTTCAAATTAATCTCCGATAGTTTCCAATATACCTCGTCAATAATCGAATGGCTTTTATAACGCTTAACCATGGTTATAAAAGCTTGCTCAGCTTCCTTCCAGTTATTTTGATATATCAGAAAATCAATTTTTGAAAACTCCTCAAGCACTAAAGTACTCGTATCAAGAAGCGTATTATTAGCAATAATCGTACTCAAAAAGAGTGCATCGTTTGAAATTTCACGACTAGTCGCTTGCTTGAGAATATCTAGGTGACTCTTCGCCAATTCGAAATCTCCTTTGTAATAATTAAGTTTCGCATTTTTCAATTTTGCTTGATGGCCAATCAACTCTTCTTTATTGGCTTTTTCGACTTGGGAATATAGCAAAGTAGACTCCCAAGGTTCATTCCGCAACAAATACAAATCTCCCAAATCAAGTTTACACAAGGAGATAAAATTGCGATCACGAATTCCATATTGGATCAGATCCGATAAAATAGTAATCGCTGTGTCTGATCGATTCATATAAAAAGCATAGAGTAAAGCTTGGTTTCTAAGAGCCTTGCTGGTTTCTGGATTTCTACCTCCCCTGTTTACAAAGCCTCCATATTTATCAATAAGTTCCACTATTAAAGTAGTATCTAGGGGTACTTCGCTCTTTACCCTTTCTTCAGTAGCATTTAAAGCTAAGCGCTCAGATAAAAAACCATATCTCGAAGGGTAACTTTTTGCTGTGTACTCAAATATTTTTTCTGCATCTAAATATGCCTTATTCTTCAAGGCTAAACGACCTATTTCAATTAATCGACTACCACTACCATTTGTTCGTTTATCGTATGCCCTAGCTTGAATAAATGCACTATAATAAAGTTTCTGCTGTAAATAGGTCCAGACAATTAGATCGGTGTAAGCATATACCTGTGGTTGTTCTTGTATCCTTTGAAAGAGCGCTGACTCCAATAGTTCAAATAGTTTCTCTGTATTGATCAAGTCTTCGAAGATGCGCTTTATGTAGGCCAGCGTATTATTATTGATAGCAGCATAATTCAGATATTCAGAGATCATCAACTCTTCTTTGTCAGAGAGCTTATAGACTGTTGCCAATTCGAGCGCGAATTGATTTGGATTTCTTGTTATCCTTCGTGATTCCATATAAGCCTTTGTAGAGTGATGATAAAAGCCTTTTACCTGTAAAAACTTAGCAAGATCATTTATCATCTGATAATTACCATTGTACTCAACTAGTAGATTATCCAAATACTTATTTGCTGCCTCAGGTCCGTTTTGCTGTTTGATGAGTAAAGCTTGATCAACTTTATAACTCATGTTTTTAGGAAATCGCTTTATCGCTGTATTGAGATATTTCTGTGCTTGCTTATAATCATTTTTCTTAAGCAAAAGATTGAAGTAGGTCGAATGGATGTATGGAATATTGGCAGTTTTCTTATAAAGCTTACTATATAAATCAAGTGCTTTATCATATTCACCCGAGGTGTAATATTCGTTTGCTAACAGTATTTCCTGATTAGCTTGAGCATATATAGTCTTAAGCGAACAAAAACAAAGTAGTCCACATGTGAGGATAGCTGGAAGTAATGGGATTCTTGATTTCAACATAATGATATAAATATATATTAAAGAGTATATTATTATTTATTAGGGCTGTGGATATGTGGAAAAGTAATTTTCAAATTGTGTTGTTTTTAAGCAATGTGTATAAGCAAATCAGTTATTGATATGTTATCCACAGTTAGAAGAATTATAAAGTATTGAGTTAGAGTATATTTTATAAAAGCTGTGGATAAAGAATATTTTGGCTATTGTGGATGAGGAATATGTATTTTGATTGGGGATATATCAGTAAAGAATTGTGATTTGTACCCAATGATTAACAGTGATACCTGTATTGCGCATTATACGCAAACTATGTTGTAGTTATCCACTTATGGTTCAAGGGTTAGTTATCACCTTATCCACATAATTAGAATGAGATATCCACATCATTTAGCTCCCAATTGTCTCTTAATTCTGTGGTTTTGTTCAGTATAATAACAGGTTCTGGTTCCTTATTTGTAAGAATGTTACCGTAATCAAATAACCCGTTTTGGTTAACATCAATGAGAATTCTGAATTTGTATGTTCCAGAAGGCAAGTGTGAAAAGCTATATTTAGATACGTTGGAGGTTTGCCTGATTACGTTGTGTTTGTCGTCAAGTAGTTGAAGAATAAAGTGAGTAAGACGTGTTGTGATTTTTCCACTTAGTTGGGCTGTGTATTCGTTAGCAGCAGTATTGGGTTCGAATTGTATGCGATTAAGGGTATCATTATCCACTGATAGGACTGTTCCTTTGTTCAGAAGTAAAAGAGGTTTTTGAACGTTGAGGGTTGAATAGAACTGATGAAGTTGGTTGTTTATGGAGTCCTCTTTTGAAGATAAGGAATCAATTTCAGTGACTAGGAGTAATGAATCTAAAAGTTGATTTAATGAATCGATGTCATATGCAAATTCAAACTCGCGAGTGGTGTTAGTAGAGCGAATGAGACTAGATGTTCCAGAGGTGAATAGTGTATCTAATCTGAGTTGAATAGAGTCTAATTGAAAGTTGAGTATTGGTTTCGTGGTGGAAAGAGTGAAATGTATATGTTTACTATCTATCGTTTGGCTGGATAGTTTATATTCAAATGGTATCGGTTTACGCTTAGAAGTTTGAAATCGGATATAAGCAGTATCAGTCCGGGAATTGCCTAAGGAATCGGTAACTGATATGACAGAAGCTATGGAGTCATGATCTATTTTATAGGTATTCAATAGTATAGTATTAGGATATATTCTAATCTTAGTGTTATCCTCTATTAGGTTGTGCCATAATGAATCCTTTTCAATGAGCGTATGGATCGAAAGTACCGAAATAGGCTTGTTATAAGTGATATCGAAATATTTGCTGAATGGTTTAGAGCGAACCAGATGTAATGGTCGGGAGTCTATTTGCTGTATGGGTATGGTAAGACTATCTATTCCTTGTGTGATAAGGTTTATGGTGTCTGAGAGAAATCCGTGTTTTTCTTGATCAGGTTCGCAGGTAAGGTTTTTGTTATCATCTTCAAAGACTTGGAGGATGTATGGACCTGATTTTATGTTGTTAATCGCGAATTGACCTTCTTCATCGGTATAAGTTAAATAGGTGGGCTTAGAATAAAACATATCTGTAGTATCTGAAGGTGGGTATAAGGCAACTAACGTTCTCTTAGAAGGTGTTTGAGTTAAGAGTTCAACAACATTACCCGTAATAAATAAAGAATCGATAAATGGTCCTGTGCTAAAGGCTATGGTTAAATCTAACGCAGGATTTTTTTCGGTAATGTCGGTAATGCCTTCTAAAAAGTTGAATGTGTAGGTGGTACTACTATCGAAGGGTTCATCGAATGAAAGGGTGATACTCTTCTTTTTGTATTTAAGGGTATACTTGGATTCAATGAACGGCGTAATAATAAGTTGTTCTTTGAGTTTGGAGGAATTGATTGGTTCGTCAAATTCTAGATATACGGTGCTTTCATGAATCCGTAAAGATTGATGTTCAGGAATTGACAAGATTAGTGTTGGCGGTATCGTATCTTTTGGACCGCCTGATGGTGCTGTCTGTTGGGCACAAGAACCAATTAGTAGTTCTACAAGAACTACAATGTATAGAATACGCAGGGTTTTTATCATAGCTATTTTTTAGATAGATATACCATTAGTATAGAGATGTCGGATGGGTTAACACCACTAATACGTGAGGCTTGTCCGAGATTGGTAGGTTTTATGTTAGTTAGTTTTTCTTTGGCTTCAGCCGATAGTGCTGGTATTTGTTGATAGTCGAAATCTATGCTTACTTTATGATGATCGAGTGTTTCAAATTTCTCCGCTAAGGCCTCTTCTTTATCTATATAGTTTTGATACTTGACCGTGATGGAAGCTTGATGTTGTTGATCTTTAGTAAAGGTTTTGAGTTCTGTGATATGATCGGATAGAAAATCGATTTCTATCTCGGGTCTTTTCAATAGGTTGAGGGCTGTAGTTTTTTCTTTAATGGGTGCTGTATTCTTTGAGGTGAGATGATCATTGATATAGGTAGGTGTAAATTTGGTGTTAGCTAAAATATCAACAATAGACTTAGATTTCAGAACTTTGTTGTTAACCTTGTCAAGTCTGGCCTGTGAAGCAAGACCTAGTTCGTTTCCTTTTTCGGTTAACCTGATATCAGCATTGTCTTGCCTGAGAAGTATTCGGTATTCGGCTCGCGATGTGAACATGCGATAGGGTTCGTTGGTACCTTTATTGATAAGATCGTCAATTAATACACCTATATACGCATCTGATCTTTTAAGTATAAATGGGCGTTGTTCGTTATTATGAAGATGAGCATTTATGCCAGCGATTAATCCTTGGGAAGCAGCCTCTTCATACCCGGTGGTTCCGTTAATCTGACCCGCAAAATATAACCCATTGACAAGTTTGGTTTCTAACGTGGCATGTAGTTGTGTAGGTTGAAAGAAATCGTACTCGATGGCGTATCCAGGCCTAAACATTTTAGCGTTTTCAAAACCTGGGATTTTTGTAAGGGCTTTGTACTGGACGTCTTCTGGTAGAGAAGTGGAGAATCCGTTGACATAAACTTCAACGGTGTTCCAGCCTTCGGGTTCTACAAATATCTGATGGCGATTACGTTCGGCAAACCTGTTGATTTTGTCTTCAATCGATGGACAATATCTAGGCCCTACTCCTTGTATGCGTCCATTAAACATAGGGGATTTATCGAATCCGGTTTTTAGTATGTTATGAACTTCGTCATTGGTGTATGTAATATGACAACTTCTTTGTTGTCTGACAGGTGGTATATCGGTATAGGAGAACTGTTCGGGTTCCGTATCACCAGGTTGTTCCTCGATGATGTTGTAGTTAATGGTACGACCGTCTATTCGTGGTGGTGTACCTGTTTTCATTCTACCTGATTCGAAACCTAGTTGTATGAGCTGTTCGGTTATACCAGTAGCGGCGCGTTCCCCTGCTCTACCTCCACCGAATTGTTTCTCACCGATGTGAATGATGCCGTTAAGAAATGTTCCATTTGTAAGTATTACTGCTTTGGATTTAATTTCAATGCCTAAAGTAGTTTTAACACCTAATACTTGATTGCCATCGATAATAAGTGAGGTAACCATTTCTTGCCATATGTCTACGTTTGGTGTTGCTTCGAGTGCCCATCTCCATTCTTCAGCAAATCGAAAACGATCGTTTTGACTCCGGGGACTCCACATTGCGGGACCCTTAGACTTATTAAGCATTCTAAATTGTATAGTGGATTTATCACTAATGATTCCAGAGTAGCCACCTAAGGCATCTATTTCTCTTACGATTTGTCCTTTGGCTACACCACCCATGGCGGGGTTACAGGACATTTGAGCAATGGTTTGCATGTTCATCGTAGCGAGAAGAACTTTGGAACCCATGTTAGCGGCTGCAGCTGCGGCTTCACATCCGGCATGACCTGCGCCTACTACAATTACGTCATATACTGGAAACATAATTATTGTCTATTAAATGTTCCACGTGGAACACCTTTTGAATAAGGATTACAAATAAAATATCTTTTTTTGTCGTGTAGTTACAATGTTCCACGTGGAACAGTGCTATATATTCTCTAGTATGCGAAGATAGTAGTTTTCTTTTTCGGTCATTTCTTTTTGCTGATCATTCGTTTTGTCTTGATAGCCGCAAAGGTGAAGTACACCATGAATGATGACCCTATGAAGTTCATGTTCGAAGTTTTGGTTTCCGTACAGTTTAGCGTTTTCCTGTACCCTTTCAATACTAATGTATATATCACCAAGGATTGGACTGTCGTCTTGTTCTGAATATGAAAAGGTGATAATGTCAGTGAGGGTATCATGATTGAGATACTCTACATTGATTTGATGTAGGTATTTATCATTGCAGAAGACGTAATTGATGCTCTCCAATGAATATCCCTCCTTCGAGATCGCTGACAATATCCAGTGACAGGTTTTACGCTCGTCGGAGAGACTATAGGAAATATCTTCTGAGAAGAACTGAAGTGATTGACCCACTAATTAGTTGAGATAAAAACACATTTCAACTTCAGCTCCGTCGTTTCTGAAATTAACTTCATCGCACAGGTTACGCATGAGAAATATTCCTCTACCACTAGGCTTATTAAGGTTTTCAGGTGCTGTGGGATCAGGAAGGTCATGGTGATTGAAACCAGGTCCTTGGTCCTTTACGATAACCTTAACTGTATCAGAATCCATCTGGAGACTAAGACTGACATTTTTGTTCATGTCTCCACCATTACCATGTAATATGGCATTATTAACAGATTCGATCACGGCGATCATCATGTTACCATAGATGTCGTCATTGAGCTCATACTTATCCTTTACATTGTCAATGAAGCTCTCGACCAATCTGATGTTCTCTGAAATAGATGGAATCTCAATTTTTATTGAATTCATAACTATCCGTTTTTCCTAGACGTTGAAAATACTGCTCTACCTCTTTTTTATAGAATGGGTTCAATTTCAAAGGTACAGTTTTTAATAATTCTATCTCTTTTTCTTTCTGTTTAAAATATTCTTTAAATGCAGGCGGAATCGTCTTTTCTTGATTTTTAGCCGTTTCCCCTTCTCTGGTCTTATCGAGCTCCCGCTCGCGCAGTGAATTTTCTGCTTCTAATAACCTAGTCTTAATACGTTCTTGACGCCTTATGAGTTGGTTTGTTAGACGTTTGTTTACTAGATCTTCCTCAGTTTTTTCCATTTCCTTAGCGAGGTCATTGAGCATTTGCCGTCCTTTGTCCCCTTCTTTACCAGGATCGAGTCCTTTTTCGAGTTCTTTTAACATCCTTCTTAGACGCTCCTGTTGAGCCGCCATCTTGGCCAAACCTTCAGACATTTTACGGCCTGGTTTTCCATCCTTTTTGAGGTCATTAATTTGTTTGTTTAATTGCTTTTGGAGCTGACTCATACTAGGTGCTGACTGCGGTTTTTTCTTTTTCTTGCCCGCTCCCATCCCCATTGCGTTCATTTGGTTCATCATCTGCTGTAGGATGTTATCTAGTAGTAGGGCCAAGTTATTAAATGACTGCATACTTAATTGCTGCGCCGCGGCGGTTTGTGGTATCTTCCGACTACGCATTTCTCGAATAGTTTTTTCCGTAGCATCATCTAGTGAACTTAGCTCTTTGGTGACAAACGCGGTGATTTGCACGACGCGCTTGGATAATGAATAAAGACTATCTTTAGCGATTTCGCTGTTTTTATGAAGAGATAGTTGTCTTTGGGAGAGCTCCACAAAGTTTGGATCGACAGTTTTAACCTTGCGCATGTTGCGCATGATATCCTCTTGTTCAAAAGATAGTTTCAGAACATTGTCTAAGAGGTTTTTAAGGTCCTCAATGTTTTCTTCTAACATCTCCATTTCCATCCCTGCTTGCATAGAAGCCATTTTCTGTGCCATTTTTTTCATCTTGCTTCCAGCATTTTTCTGTTTCTTGCTGGCACCTTTATTATCGCCTTCCTCTAGTTTTTCGCTGCTATCGTCGAGGTCTTCTTGAATAGGTTCTTCCATGTTTTCCAAGTCTTCCATCTCATGTGGACTATTTAAGTTATCATTTAAGGAATCTAGTTTTTGCATATCCTTGGTGATATCCTTAAATTCTTTATTTATTTCGTCTTGTTTCTTTTGTAGTTCTTCTTGCGAGAGCGCATCTTCTTTGGTTTCCTCAGACAACTCTTCTTGCTTATCGGCCAATTCTTCTAGATCCTTCTGTACTTCCTCCATTTTTAGTTCGAATTGCATTTGTTTATACAATTCAAGTGTACGCTCTAGTTCTTTGCTGAGATTCTCTTCTTTGTTCTCTAATTTCTCCAGCATCTCCTTTATGTCTTCAGCCTTAGCTTTTTCTTCTAATAGCTTATTGAGTTCTTCGTATAATTTCTTGGTTTCTTCATCTAGTAATTCTTCCATGATTTTCTGGAGCTGCTCATATTTTTCTTTTGAGGACTCCTCATGAGGATTGAACTTTTCTCTTTTTTCGAGTTGTTTTTTGTTTTCATCAGATAACTGCTTGAGCTGCTCGTTGATTTTCTTTTTTTCTTCTAACAGTTGTTCGATGTTTTTCTTGTCTTGCCACTCAAGGTTCTTTTTTCCTTTTATTTCATCTGTAGTTTTCTTGAGTTGTTCTTTGAGCTCTTCTACCTCATTAAGGCTTTTTTCTGCGCTTTCCGACGTCCCTTTGGACTCTTTTTCAATTTGCTCTTTGATTTTCTCTTTATCGGGAATCTCGAAAGTATAAAGCTCAGTTTTCGTCCGTTTTCGTCCATTCACACCATCATTATCCCACACTTCTAGATAATATTGGATTTCATTACCTGTGTTTAGTCCCAATTCACTTAAGTTCCAGTTGTATACAAAGCTGACATTATCTCTTTTCGCGTCTAACGGAATGGACGTAGAACGAAATGCCCCCTCTCCGTCCTTATCCAGTTTGAAATGGATATTTAATGCTGTAATGCCGTAGTCATCCGTAAGCGAACCACCGAGAAGAATACTTTGATATAGTACTGTATCCCTAATTTGATAGAAATCTATTTGTGGATATTGATCCTTGATAACTTCAATATTAAAAATGATTTGATCCCTATTGGCACCAAACTGATTTTGAAGTACCATTTGCATATCAGAGGAATTGTTGACCCTTTTTCCGACCTGAAACAAATTATTTGAAGCTTTGATCAGGTTAATCGTATCTAATTGATCTCTGAGTACGATCTTATCGGTATAGGCTGCATCCACCTTCCATTGTAGCTTACTGCCTTCTGGTAGTGAAATGGAAGTAGAGTTGTTGATCTGTTGTTTTCTCGACTTCGTGTACGACGGTGGGCTGATTTCTAATG
>CAYMST010000150.1:0-11796 GCA_964393115.1 uncultured Roseivirgaceae bacterium
AGTTTTACTTTTTTCTGATTCGTAAACACGAAGAATTACGTAATTGATCGTGGGTAATATTATGGCATGGCTTAGTTGGAATTTGAGATTCTAAGAATTAGTATTGCAACATGATTATTGAAACGCATAAAAGCTGGTGGTGGCATTCTGAGAAATTTAGAATGTGAGCAGCACTAGTACACTATAAAGATATATGAAAACCCACGCTGTTCACGTGGGTTTTTTTTTGTCTTAATAATAATTGCAATAAAAAAGGATGGAAATAAAAAAAACGGTTTTTGAAAGTATAAGCACTAAGTTACTAGCCGACTTTGTTACCCCTGTTGGTATCTACTTGAAGATTAGAGACCAATTTTCTAAAGCGTTCTTGTTGGAGAGCTCTGATTACCACGGACAGGAGCATAGTTTCTCATACATATGTTTCGATCCTGTAGCGAATATTTCTCTAGACGCTGATGGCTTTGATATTTCTAAACCTGAGTTTGATACCAAGATGAAGCCGGCTGACAGGCATGAAGCCATGGCTATTTTAAAGCAGTTTTCGGAATCTTTTGAGTCTAATGAAGCAGAGAATAAATTCGTAACCAACGGACTTTTTGGTTACATGTCATACGACGCTGTTCAGTATTTTGAAGACATTCAATTTGATGCTTCTAAAAAGGCCAATTTTACTATTCCATTAATCCAGTATTCTGTTTTCAGATTTGTGATAGCCTTTGATCATTTTAGAAACGAGGTACATGTTTTTCAACATAGATTAAGTAGTGACGAATCTCCTCGACTAGACGAAATAGTCGGATTGATTAACAAACAGAACGTTCCTTCATTTGATTTTAATGTCGTTGGTGAAGAATCTTCAAACCTGAATGATGAAGAGCATCGAAACATGATCCAAAAAGGTATTGATCATTGCCACTTGGGAGATGTTTTTCAAATTGTGCTCGCCAGACAGTTCAAGCAGTCATACGAAGGTGATGATTTTCAGGTTTACCGTGCTTTAAGGTCTATCAACCCGTCTCCATATCTTTTTTATTTCGACTACGGAAGCTTTAAAATATTTGGTTCTTCACCTGAAGCACAAATTGTAATAAAAGGAGATGAAGCAACTATTTACCCGATTGCTGGAACAGTAAGAAGAACGGGTGACGATCAGGCTGACGCACAATCTGCTGAACGTCTTTCCGATGATCCGAAGGAAAATTCAGAGCACTTGATGTTAGTGGATTTAGCACGTAATGACTTAAGTAGAAAGAGTGATGAAGTAGAGGTAAAGACATTTAAAGAAGTGCAGTATTATAGTCATGTAATCCACTTGGTCTCTAGAGTAACAGGACAGCTTTCGGACAAATCCGGTAATCTCGATATGGTGGCAAGCACGTTCCCTGCTGGAACACTTTCTGGAGCACCTAAGCACATGGCGATGCAGCTCATAGATAAGTATGAAACGGTAAAGCGTGGATACTACGGTGGAGCAATAGGCTATATGGGATTTAATGGCGACTTCAATCATGCCATTATGATTCGTTCTTTACTAAGTCAAGGAAATAATCTGTTTTACCAAGCAGGTGGCGGAATTGTAGCGAAATCAAGTCTTGATGGAGAGGTGCAAGAAGTATATAATAAAATTGGTGCACTGAGAAGTGCGATCAAGTTTGCAGACGAACTTTAATAGCGGTTAATAATCAAAGGAATTTGACTAAGATGAGAATATTAGTTTTAGATAATTACGATTCATTCACCTATAATCTAGTTCACATTATCCGAGAGCTAGGGTATAGCGAACAAATGGATGTGTTTCGTAATGACAAGATCTCTCTGGAAGCGGTCGAGGAGTATGACAAAATATTGTTGTCTCCAGGACCGGGAGTGCCAAAAGATGCGGGTATCATGCCCGAATTGCTCAAACGTTATGCAGTTTCTAAATCAATATTTGGAGTTTGTCTAGGACATCAGGCGATCGCTGAGAATTTTGGCTCTCAAATTTACAATATGCCAAATGTTTTGCATGGAATAGCCACAAAAACACTTGTGGAAGATCATAAGGGACTATTTGAAGGTTTGCCGAGTCACTTTACGGCTTGTCGTTATCACTCTTGGGCCATTGATCCAAAAACAGTGAACGACGACCTTGTCGTGACAGCGGTAGATGAAGTAGGGGAGATCATGGGAGTGAGGCATAAATCATTGAAGGTTTTTGGTGTTCAGTTTCATCCAGAGTCTTACTTAACTGAACATGGGAAACAAATGGTCCAGAACTGGATTAATGCCTGATAGTTGTTCAGGGTATAGATTTGAAAAAAGGCGGAGAGAGAAGTGATTCTATGCTTTCTTCTTGATAAAATAGGCGATAAAAAATGAAAGAAATACTACAGCGGCTAATACAACACGAGAGGCTCAGTCGAAGTGAGGCGAAAGAGATACTCACTAAGCTGGCACAAGGTGAATTCAATCAAAGTCAGGTGGCGGCATTTTTGACCGTTTACCTCATGCGGAGCATTACTGTTGAGGAGTTGACGGGTTTCCGCGATGCGATGCTTGAGTTGTGTATACCTGTAGAAATCGAAGAGTACGATGCCATTGATCTTTGCGGTACAGGAGGGGATGGCAAGAACACATTTAATATTTCTACGTTGGCTTCATTTGTAGTGGCTGGCGCAGGCCAAAATGTGGCCAAGCATGGTAATAAGAGTGTGTCTTCTGTATCAGGGTCTTCTGACGTCTTGGCATACTTTGGTTATAAGTTTACGGACGATATTGATGCCTTAAAGAAAAGTTTGGATAAGGCGGGAATTTGTTTTTTGCATGCGCCAATGTTCCATCCAGCAATGAAAAACGTCGGGCCGATCAGGAAGGAACTAGGTATTAAGACCTTCTTCAATATGTTAGGCCCTATGGTGAATCCAGCATTTCCTAAGAAGCAGTTAGTGGGTGTGTTTAACCTAGAGCTGGCACGTTTATATGGCTATCTTTATCAGAAAACAGACAAGCATTTTACAATTCTTCATAGTTTGGACGGATACGATGAGGTCTCGCTAACGGGTAGCTTTAAGATGATTTCGAATCAGGGGGAGAGAGTGATCGCACCGGAAGAGATAGGCCTCCGAAAAGTAGAAGCGGAAAAACTATATGGTGGAAACAGCATTGAATCATCGGCCAAAATATTCAAGGACATTCTGGAAGGGAGTGGTACTGTAGAACAAAATGAAGCGGTTATAGCCAATGCTGGATTGGCAATATATACTGGCAAACAATTAGGAAGTATTGAGGAGGGAATCGGTCAGGCACGTGAATCACTAATGTCTGGAAAGGCACTCAAGACTTTCAAGGAACTAATAAACGGCTAATCACATGACTATACTTGACGAAATAGTCGCAGATAAGAAAAAAGAAATTATAGCAGATAAGCGGCAGTACTCTGTTAAGTCTCTAGAAAGCTCGAAATGGTTTGATAAAGTTACTGTTTCCATGAAGGGATTTGTAGTTGACCCAAATAAAACGGGTGTGATTGCCGAATTTAAGCGGCGGTCACCGTCTAAAGGATTGATTAACGGAGAGGCTATCGTTACGGACACCGTGACTGGATATGCAGAGGCTGGAGTTTCAGGAATATCGGTATTAACAGATGAGAAGTATTTTGGAGGTACGAAGGCTGATTTAATCGAAGCTAGAGATGTGGTAAGGAATCCGATCTTACGGAAGGATTTTGTTGTGGACGAATTCCAAATCCTTCAAGCAAAATCAATTGGTGCTGATACAATACTACTGATTGCAGCGATATTAACGCCATCGGAAATAAAAGCATTAGCATCATTTGCACATTCATTGAATTTGGAAGTGTTGCTAGAGGTGCACGACTTAGATGAGTTAGAAAGATCAGTTAACGAACATGTGGACTTGCTTGGTGTGAACAATCGAGATCTAAAGGTTTTTAAAACGGATATTCAGGTATCCAAAGATTTAGCAGCACACATTCCGAATGATTTTGTTAAGGTAAGTGAAAGCGGAATCAGTGACCCTAATAAGATAGCTGACTTAAAGACTTATGGATATGAGGGCTTTTTAATAGGTGAAAACTTTATGAAGACCGAGAACCCTGGGCAGTCAGCTATAGAATTCGGACATCAACTGCGGTCAATTGGTGTCAAGTAATCCTATAAAATTAAAGGTTTGTGGGATGCGCGAACCTGAAAACATTCGGCAGCTACTCGATTTAGTAGAGCCGGACTTTATGGGCATGATTTTTTATCAAAAGTCTCCTCGATTCATTTCTCAATTGGATTGGGAATCTTTTCAATGGGAAAACACGCAAAGAGTAGGGGTCTTTGTCAACGAAAGTATTTCGACAATTAATACGGCTGTGGAAATGTTTGGTTTGCAGATCTTGCAGCTACATGGTGGAGAAAGCATAGAAACGGTTCGTGAACTAAAGCAAAAAGTAGCTCTACCCATCATAAAGGTATTTTCTGTACAAGACGTTTTGCCATTAAAAGAAATGGAAGCGTTTACTAAGGAAGTAGATTATTTTTTACTGGATACCAAAACGCCGGCTTATGGAGGAAGTGGTCATCAGTTTGACTGGTCGATTTTAAGCGAGTATAGTTTTGATGTTCCTTTTTTCTTAAGTGGTGGTATTGGAACCAATGACATAGAGAAAATTAAAACCATTAACCTCCACAATTTATTTGCTATTGATGTGAATAGTAAATTCGAAAAACAACCTGGTTTGAAAGATATAGAATCTATTATCCAATTTAAGAAAGGACTGGCATGATTAAGCATACATCTGAAGGTTTTGGCGTAAGCGAACAAGGGTATTATGGGTCATATGGTGGAGCGTACATTCCGGAAATGCTCTATCCGAATGTTGAGGAGCTGAGAGAAAAATATATGGAAATCATCACATCTGATGATTTTTTGGAAGAGTATAATTATTTGCTAAAACAATATGTTGGTAGGCCTACACCTCTTTATTTGGCACCGCGTCTATCCGAGGAGGTTGGCGCTAAAATATATTTAAAAAGAGAAGATCTCTGTCATACTGGAGCGCATAAGGTAAACAATACCATAGGACAAATACTCCTAGCCAAACGCCTAGGGAAGAAGAAAATAATTGCAGAGACTGGAGCAGGTCAGCATGGTGTTGCGACTGCCACAGTTTGTGCACTAATGGGGTTGGAATGTGTTGTTTACATGGGGGCTATTGATACAAAACGTCAGAAGCCCAACGTCGAGCGAATGAAGATCTTAGGAGCAGAGGTCAGAGCAGCAACTTGTGGAAGCCAGACGTTAAAAGACGCTACGAATGAGGCGATGCGTCACTGGATAAATAACCCAACAGATACGCACTACATTATTGGATCGGTAGTAGGTCCACATCCATATCCTGATATGGTAGCTCGATTCCAATCGATTATAAGCGAAGAGATGAGATGGCAACTACAGGAAAGTGAAGGGAAGGAAACCCCAGATTATGTCTTTGCTTGTGTTGGTGGTGGAAGTAATGCTGCTGGTGCCTTTTATCATTATCTCGATGATCAAAATGTGAAACTAGTGGCTGCTGAGGCGGCGGGAAGAGGAGTAGATTCGGGAGAATCTGCGGCAACTACTTTCTTGGGTAATGACGGCATCCTTCACGGTAGTAAGACGATATTGATGCAAACCGAGGATGGTCAGATTGTTGAGCCTTACAGCATTAGTGCTGGATTAGACTACCCAGGAATTGGTCCCTTACATTCTCACCTTTTTGCCTCGAAGAGAGGCCAGTTTGTTTATGTAACTGATAAAGAAGCCATGCAAGCCGGAGTAAAATTGAGTAAGTTGGAGGGTATTATCCCTGCTGTTGAGTCTGCGCATGCACTAGCAGCATTAGAGAAAATGGAGTTTCAAAGTAGTGATGTAGTGATTCTTAACCTCTCGGGAAGAGGTGATAAGGATTTGGAGACATATATTAAGTGGGGACAATACTAATGGCTTGAGTGTTATAAAGCCTATTTAAAAAACAATTTCAGAATCTGGCGATATGCTTTTCAAAGCAGCTATTTCGAGTAGTTTTATGAAATGCATAGTAGGTCATTTGTTATTTTAATCAACGATGAATCGAATTGATGGTGCCTTTAAGGAAAAAGGCAAAGATCTTTTAAATATTTATTTCACTGCAGGCTATCCGAACTTGGATAGCACTGTGGATATTATAAAGTCACTAGAACAAGGTGGGGCAGATTTAGTAGAAATAGGTATGCCTTTTTCTGACCCAGTGGCAGATGGACCAACTATTCAAGATAGCAATCAGGTGGCATTGGAAAGTGGTATGTCCACACAATTGCTTTTTGATCAACTTGCTGGTATAAGAGACCACGTGAGTATACCGCTGCTATTGATGGGGTATTTGAATCCTGTTATTCAGTTTGGAATAAGAGAATTCTGTGCGAAATGTGCAGAAGTAGGTATCGATGGATTAATTCTTCCTGATCTACCTATGCAGGAGTACGTAGAAGTGTATAAGCCGATATTTGAAGAATATGGGTTATACAATATTTTTCTAGTCACGCCACAAACTTCAAACGAGCGAATTAGGTTTATTGATAATAACAGTAATGGGTTCATCTACATGGTTTCTTCAGCAAGCACCACTGGAGCGAAAACCAATGTTACAGATGGACAACTGTCCTATTTCAATAGAGTAAGGGATTTGAATTTGACTAACCCTACGATGATTGGATTTGGGATTTCAAACCATCAAACCTTTCAAAAGGCTTGTTCATTTGCTAACGGGGCAATAATCGGAAGTGCGTTTATAAACCTGCTTACTCGTCTAAAGGAGCAAAATCGAAACTTGAACGAGGGAATAGTAGAATTTATAGGTTCAGTGAAAGGAACATCATAAATAAAAAGGCTGCCATGTGCAGCCTTTTGTTTTTCAGTCTTCTTCGTCTTTGGCTTGAATATTGAAGTTAATGTTTACCATTTCGCTATAATCTTCTGCTGCTTCAAGCATATCATCATCCCATTCTTCATAAAACCAGTTTACTTCCACCGACTTACCTGCTTCATTAAGATCATCTAGTTTCTTAAAGATATCAAACAGGCATTTAGAAGAACTGGTATTAAAATAATCAAAATCAATATTGGCGGTAAGATTATCGCTCTCTGAAGTGCCATATTGATCAAGCATACCAAGGATGTCGTTGTAAAACTGACTTGCATTTTCCGGACTAGACTTTCCTTTTAGCTCGAAGAGCTTGTTATCAAAGTCTAGAACTACCAATGGGGTTACTTTCGTAGCTTCGATATGATATTTCTCCATGGTGATATAAATGATGACGATATTTTAATAGGATCTAAAGTAAATAAAAATGGGTAATACTTAGGTAATATTCGATCAACAATTTTGGCATTAGGACTAACTGTTTGAGTGTCAGTATGAGTTGCCAAATGAAAGAGAACACTTTGTCAAGATGACAGTTTGTATATGGTTTAGACAATCTATTTCTTTGCAGCCTCATGAAGGTCGCGATAATTAAATATAACGCAGGTAACGTTCTGTCAATGTCAAATGCGCTTAACCGCTTAGGAATTGAACCGATCGTAACGGCTGATCCCGAAGAGCTGAAAAGTGCTGATAAGGTTATACTTCCTGGTGTAGGAGAGGCCAGCACAGCAATGAACAGCTTGAAGAAAAATGGACTGGTAGAACCCATTAAGTCATTAACCCAGCCTTTTTTGGGAGTATGCTTAGGGTTGCAGCTAATGTGTCAGCATTCAGAAGAAAATGATACGACTTGCCTCGGCGTGTTTGATATGAATGTAAAGAAGTTTGAGCCAAAACTAAAGGTGCCTCACATTGGTTGGAACCGAATATTACCAGTGTCCAATGGTCAGACGGAGAAAAACCTATTATGGGAAGGACTGGAGTCTGGAGCGTACTTCTACTTTGTACATAGTTACTACGCAGCATTGGATAAGAGTACTATTGGGAATACTTCTTATATCAATGATTTTTCTGCGGTCATTCAAAGAGATAACTTTTCGGCGATTCAGGCACACCCGGAGAAGAGTGGCAAGGATGGAGAACGGTTTTTAGCAAATTTTTTATCTATTAAATAAGTGATGCAAATAATCCCGGCAATAGATATAATTGGTGGTAAGTGTGTGCGCCTTTCTGAAGGTGATTATAGCACAAAAAAGATATATAATGAAAGTCCACTAGAAGTGGCCAAAGAGTTTGAATCCTATGGTTTTAAACGTTTGCACTTGGTTGATTTAGACGGGGCTAAAAATAAAAAAATTGTGAACCTTGGTATATTGGAGGCAATTGCTTCAAATACCTCTCTTTGGGTAGATTTTGGCGGAGGCGTACGCTCCAATGAAGATATAAAAGCCGCTTTTGATGCCGGTGCCAAGCAGGTAACAGGAGGAAGCATTGCAGTGAAAGACCGGTCTACCTTTGAAAGTTGGATCAATCAGTTTGGTGGAGATAAAATTATCTTGGGAGCTGATGTCAAGCAAGAGAAAATAGCGGTAAGCGGTTGGGAGGAAGATTCAGGCATTGATCTTTATGATTTTTTAAAGGACTATTTATCAAAGGGATTGAGTGAAGTAGTATGTACCGATGTAGCCAAGGACGGCATGTTACAAGGCCCCTCTTTCGATCTCTATAAAAAAATAAAAAGTCAATTCGCTGATATTAAGCTAATTGCAAGTGGAGGGGTGTCGTCTATAGAGGATGTTCGTCAACTCAAAGAGGATGGCCTATTTGGAGCCATTATTGGGAAGGCCATTTACGAACAGAAAATTGATCTCAAAGAATTATCGGAATTATGCTGACGAAAAGAATTATTCCTTGCCTTGATATAAAGGATGGAAGGACGGTAAAAGGTGTGAATTTCGTAGGGTTACGTGATGCCGGTGATCCTGTTGAGCTGGGAGCACTTTACTCTGAGGAGCTTGCTGATGAGCTAGTTTTTCTTGATATCACGGCTACCGTTGAAAAGCGGAAAACTTTGGTGGATTTGGTCAGTCGCGTTGCGAAAAACATAAATATTCCGTTTACCATTGGTGGTGGAATTGGGTCGGTTGAGGATGTTGCTGCCCTTCTCAACGCCGGTGCTGACAAAGTCTCTATCAATAGCTCGGCAGTTAGGAGACCCGAGTTGATAGAAGAGTTGGCTCTGGAGTTTGGAAGCCAATGCGTAGTTGTGGCTGTTGATACCAAACACGTTATTCCGGACCATGTAGTTCATACGCATGGCGGCAGAAAGCCTACTGACCGTAAAACTTTAGAGTGGATTAAAGAATGTGAGCAACGGGGAGCAGGTGAAATACTACTTACGTCAATGGATCATGATGGAACTAAGGCTGGGTTTGCTGATGAGCTTACTGCCCAAGTCTCAGATTTGGTTTCGATACCTGTTATCGCCTCTGGAGGTGCTGGAAATATGGAACATTTTGATGATGTTTTCAAAAAAGGCAAAGCAGATGCGGCGTTGGCGGCAAGTATATTTCATTTTAAAGAGATTTCAATTTCTGAGCTTAAGCATTTTTTAAAAGAAAAAAGCGTTCCCGTAAGAATTTAGATTTGATATGAGTCAAGATAAAAACATAAACTTCGATACTATAGACGGAGCGGTTCCTGCTGTGGTTCAAGATCCCAATTCGAAGCAAGTATTATTGGTAGGCTTCATGAACGAAGAAGCATACCAAAAAACGTTGGATACCAAAAAGGTTATTTTATACAACCGTACTGATAACAAACTCTGGACAGCAAGCAAAGCTTCTGGGGACTCTTGGGAACTGGAAGATATTAAGGTTGATTCTGATAACAACGCACTTTTAGTGTATGCCACACCTCAAGGAGCATTTGTTGGTAACGGGACCGATACTTGCTTTGAAGAGAGCAATTCGTCCAAGACTTTTTTTATAGATCACCTAAAACAAGTTATTGCCAGTCGTAAACAGGCGGATCCTTCTTCCTCGTACACATCAAGTCTATTTCATAAAGGGATCAATAAAGTCGCTCAAAAAGTAGGGGAGGAAGCTGTTGAATTGGTTATTGAAGCTAAGGATAACAACAAAGACCTATTCCTGGGAGAGGCGGCAGACCTGTTTTTTCACTATTTAGTGCTTTTAGAAGCCAAGGATATTAGTTTCGATGAAGTGCTTGGGCTGTTGGTTAAACGCCACCAAAAGAAGGACTAATAAGGCGTTTGATCGGTTTAGTGCCTTGAATCAATTGTTTGTTAAAAGCCTGGTATTCAGATTTTTAAGTTTTTTAGGTGTAAGCTTCGTGCCTCTACCTGTGGATTTTCGCAAGTGATCCACACACGCTGATTTGTTATCTTTGATATAAGAAATATGCAAAATATTTCTACCAGCAAGAGAAATTATCAGCTTATGACAACTCAAACAAACGAAAGTAAAACGATCCTTGTCGTGGATCGTAATCACAAACTATTTCAGGCCTTAAAAATCATTTTTAAGGATGAGGGATACGACATACAGAAAGTTTCTAGAGGTGATTTGGCCATTAGAAGTGCCTCTATCAATCCACCGGATTTAATTCTCATGAATACAAGACTCAAAGATATGAGTGGGTTTGAAGCTTGTATTTCACTAAAGCTAGGAGGACTTACATCTGGCATTCCTATTATTATGATGGGAGATGATTGCAAAGGAATCAATGTTGAACATGCCCAACGGTGTGGAGCCGTCGACTTTATCGAAAAGCCTTATGACGCTCAAAAAATCATTCACAAGGTGAATCAGCAAATGAAGGTTTCAACCAAAGGGTGGTGGTTATATGAAGGCTTACAAAATATGAGCAATCCACCGAAACGTAAATCAGGATATTTCGCAAATGCATCAGCACAGCGCTTAGGCTATCAGATGGATGTAGCACATACTTAAGAAAGTTTTGTTCTTTATCACCAACCAACTCTCTCTACTTTAGGAAGGGACTCGTAGTCCCTTTCTCTTTTAACCTGACCAGTTTCTACGTGTAAATGAAATTTTAATGAATAACTCCTCACAGTAGAGAATGCCAATAAATCAGTTCAGTACTATTTAAGAGAAGTACAGTGATCCGATTAATCAACCTTCACATGTCCCCAGTTTTCTCCAGATTTGATTCTGTAAAGTTGCATCTCAGATATGCCAAATTGCTTGGCAATCATTTTCATACGGGTTTTTCTATTTGGGTCTTGAAGCTTCTTTTTGATTAGTCTAACTTTCGATTCGTTCAGCTTGGCATTGGCAACGATTACCTTCTCTTTACCTTTAATCCATCTCAGATTATGCTTTTGATGAGAGATTTTGTCTTTCTCAGTACCCCATTTTAAGTTTCGAACCTTATTGTTTAGCTTATCATAATCAATATGAATGAGGATCTTTTGTTCCTCCAAAGGTTCGTCCATGAAGTGTTGAGCAACAAGCTTATGAACGTAATACGACCTTCGAGAACCATCCACCTTTCTAAAGGTGATCATATAGTAGCCTCTGGTTATCGAAAATTTTAAGATTTTTCCTTCTGGGTCTGTTTTAAAGCTTTTTATCCTTCCATGATCCGATATAAAGATTTTTTCTTTCCCTATAACGTCATCGAGGCCAATAGCAACCCATTTTTCATTTCTATATTCCACAGCGATTATAACGTTTAAGTGCGCGAGTTTGGTGTAATAAGATAGAGATTTAATTGCGTACGCGCTATGTATAAGTCATTGCAATATACGCATTATCAAAATTGAATGCCTTGATTTTTGAATGATTTTCCAAAATGATGGTTCTTTATTTGCAAAATAAGGA
>CAYMST010000151.1:0-6898 GCA_964393115.1 uncultured Roseivirgaceae bacterium
CCATATTTGGGTCTGCGTAAAACAGTAATTCAGGTTACTTCCTTTAATTTCTAGTCCACAAGTTAAAGTCGAAATATTCGAAAAGGGTTGATCTAAATTTGAACCTGAGTTTTTTGATTTTGTCATTGTAATTTCGATCATTTGTTAAAGTATACGCACAAAGAAAGCTAAAAGTTTTAGATTAGCTCAATTTTTTAGCAAAAAATATGACTTATATAGGTAAGAATATAAAAAAGATCAGGAGTGTCCATAAGTTAAGCCAAGCTGCCATGGCTGAAATGTTCAGTTTAGCACGGCCGAGTATAGGAGCGTATGAAGAAGGACGCGCTGAACCAAAAATCGAAACTTTGGTCCAGATTAGTAAAAAATTCAATTTGTCAATTGACGGAATCATCAACAAAGAACTCACTGTCAATGACTTAATGAGTTTTAGCACCATCAATGAAAAATTGGAACAAACTCACAGTAAGCTTTGGACAAAAGACACCAAAGGACATCCTGTGCCTGAGAGGACGGGTATCTCACTAGTGACTATTGATAAATACACGGATTACCAGGTTAATTTCAAAAACCATGATCGACTTGATCGGTTTAAGAAAATTGACCTCCCCATTACATTTAAGGGTCAGTCATTAGCTTTTGAAATGAACGGCAGTGAAATGGAGTATAACCAGCAAGGCCTTCATCATGGAGATATCTTATTGTGTCAAAAGGCTAATAAAAATATCATCCAAACCGGTAAGGTCTATACTGTGCTCACAAAGTCAAAAATCTTCACCAGAAGACTTTATGAAGTAAATGACGAGATCATTCGCTTTCAAAGCGATGACCCCAACTATACGGTCTTGGAGGACAAAATAGAAGACATCATCGAGCTATGGGAAGTAAAAGGCGTATTTAGTACTTACCTCGAGCCTCCCAAGATGATCGAAGAGCGAGTAATGCTATTGGAAAAGCGAATGGCTGAACTGGAAAAGAAGCTTTAATTTAGAATCTCAGAGGCCAACTAACTTTAAGACATGGAAGACGAGATTCTAAAAAAATTAGAGGCGCTAGAAGATTCACTTAAAAAGCGAAATAGCTTACGAGAGTGGGTAGCACTTATTTTTGAGAAGATTCTAATCCCCGTAACCCTGGTCATAGTAACCTTTATGACTTACTTCACCAATACCCGGCTGAGCGAACAGCAAGTTGAACTGCATGATAAGCAACTTCAAATGACAAACAAGCAAATAGAGTTTGAACAGAAGTATAACAATCAGTTACTCGTCAACAGCGATCGAGAGCTGGATATTATGTATTTGAACCTATTCTACGAAGAGTTATCAAAACCTGGAAGTGATAAAGAAAACACCTTAGACCTGCTGGGGCTGTTAAACGATGATTTAAGGGTAACGCTTGCCGACTGGGTGAAGAAAAGTGATCAATACGATGACAAAACACGTCAAAAGGCAGCGAGCATTATTAGCGAGTTAGACGATTTGAGTAAGTTCACCATTAGTATTTACTACAATCCTACATTAGCTGGACACGAACTAAAGGCGAAAACGATTTATAAGAGCTTGGTAAGCAAGAACGTTGACTTTAGTATTCGACTAAGTCCTCAAAAGCAATCATTTTTTGATAAATATCCTAAAGCCTTAAGTAACGAGGTTCGCTTCGAAAGGGCTTTTGAAACCAAGGCTTCTAATGAGTTAATTGGACTGCTTCAATCCACTTCTCCCAATTTAAATTTTGTTGCAAAGCCAGTTAGCAACCGAACCATAAACTTCATGTCGATTTTTTTGAAGGACTAATGACTAATAAACTGAGTTCGATTAATATTTCATTTCTAAATGATGTTGGGAAAAACACTTATCAACTCATTTACAGACGGTTGTCCTCAAGCCGGACAGGATTGTACCGCATCGACGGTCCGATTTTTCCAGCGAACCGCCGACACGGACAAAAAATCTAGCGGACGCCGCACGGCAAACGTTGCTCGGAAAGATTTGAAACTGGCAGACATTCTGCGCTGGGCGGCCCTGTCATCTACTCTTCGAGTAGTCTCAAACAGCAAATCTTTCAAAAACTGCTCTCTATAACTCTAGAAGGTTATTTTAGAATCGAACTGAGGTTAATAAAATATAATTTCAAAAGCGGTCCACCCTTTTACATTGGTACCATTGGAAAAAGTAAAACCGTGATTCACAAGGGACTACTTAGTTGAGGACGACCGATATCTGTACCCTTCAAGTCTATTTATGTAAAAGCTTCAAATAGACATTTTGAAGATCACATGATTAATTTATTTTACCTTCAACTAAATAATTATGTAGCATAATGCTACATATAAGCTTACCAAATTATAGGTTTCATTCCATGCATCAGCATCAAATACGCCGCCTAATTTAAACTATCGTTCGATGGAAACATGTGAAGCTCCACTCGTATTCATTTTCTGTATTTGTGCTTGACCATGAAACTTCACTTTACTTGCTCCACTAGCATTGACACTAATTTCCTCTTCAGCCCGAATAGCTATAAATGATGCTCCACTTAAGTCGAGGCGACATATGTCTGAGGTGAGCCTCTCTGCAATGACTCTACTCGCTCCGGAAACTTGAAAACTAGTACTTAGGGCTTCGCCAGAAAATGAAAGCTTACTTGCCCCGGAAACTTCACCTTTCATAGATTGGACTTGTATTGCGCCATTTAGTTTACTTGCTCCACTTAAGTTAATATCTAAACGATCGGTTTGTAGCATATTCTCTAAATCTACCCTAGAAGCTCCAGAAACATAAAGTGCTTCTAAAACGGGTACAGTTATATTGACCTTAGTTCCTTCCGTTGGTCGAATATGATTCTTAGAGTAAATAACCAATTGGTTGCCATCATTTTTGAGTATAATGTGTTCCTGGATATTTTCGTCTGTCGACACTTCAACGCTAATTGCTTGCCCAAACCTAACTCTTGCCTTAATGGCACCAGTTATTTTCAATTTAGAAAAGTTTTCGACGTGTCGTATTTCCTTAACAATGAAACCATTCCCATTTATTTTTTTATCACTAAAGGAAGAGAACAAAAAGGCGCAGATTGAAACAAAAAACACAAGAAGTATACTTACCGATTTCATACCATGTTATTTTATGCTAAAGGTAGAAGAATAGGTTTTTCAAAATGCCAATCCGTGATACATTATAACCTTTGGTTACAACATTTTACAACCGGCCAATTAATGAAATGTTAATCTATGATAGCACACCACTTACTTGCACAAGAGGCGTCAACCCCATATTTGACTACTCGTGGATAATCATAGAACTTGCTCCATCAATTCCTTGTCAAGATGGAACGAAGATCAAAACACAAAAGTCTATTTAGAAGAAATTTTTATGGGGAGCCTCTAGAAAATTCATATTGACTAAGGCTTTAAAGAGTTTCATCTAACCGAAATTCACACCCAGTCGTGTGCCCAATCAAAGTTATGGGCAATAATTTCATGCTTGTGTTGTTCAATGAAATCAACCAACGCCTGATGCGCCGGAGTGAGTTTTTTACCCTGTACGTATACTAGATTCCAGGTGGTTACAATGGGCAGACCTTTCAATGGATAGATATGAAAATTTTCACTTTCCAAAGCCGTTCTCAAACCAATGAGAGGTACAATTGAATAGCCTAAACCCGCATTGATCGCCTGCTTAATCGCTTCATTCGATACCAACTCCATTGACTTCCCCACTTTTACGTTGTTGGCATCAAGGAATTCCTGCATGGCCAACCTGGTAGCAGAACCCTGCTCGCGAAATAGTAAGGTGACTTTTTCAAGGTCTCTAATCCTCTTAACGTTAATTTTTTGTTCTTTAGACCCAACGAGGCATAATCTATTTTCCATCAATTCTAGACTATTCACCTTGACGCCTTCTGGAATTACGGAAACGAGTGAGAAGTCGGCTTCATTTTTAGTTAAGCCTTCCACAACTCTATTTTTATTCGAAACATCTATGGATATTTCAACTCCAGGATAGGCATCCATGAACGCTTTTAAAAAATATGGAATTACATATTTCCCCGTTGATACAACCGCTATTTTTATCTTCCCTGATACCAGTCCTTTATACTGATCGATGGTGTATTTAATAGCTTCGGCTTCACCCAATATACGCTTACTCCTATCAACAATCTGCTTGCCGAAATCTGTAATATAAAGCTGCCTTCCGATAACCTCTGTCAGTGGTAGTTCAAACTGATCTTGCAACTTTTTCAACTGAATCGAAATGGCTGGCTGTGTTAAATGCAAATGTTCAGCCGCCTTTGTTATACTCTGACAATCAGAAACTTGCACAAATATCCGAAGCTGATGAAGCGTATAATTCATAAATTATTTTTTATGCATTAAGCAAAAATACAGACAGAAATTTATAATATGCTAGTTATACATTTGTACAATGAAATCAAACAATTTGGTAACCTTTAGATATAGGTATGGATGCTGAATCACAAAAACCAACAACAGTTTTGTCTATTCATTGAGCGATCAGGTTTCTGGTTTTCTATCGATAATTAAGTATGGAACCAATTAGTTACTAAAAAGTTTTAGGAATAATGTTAAAAATTCAGAATAGTAAGTGATCTCCATCTTTTTATTCTTTGTGTGGCTACAAAAAACAAGATGCGTATTATTGCTTTATACATATCTGAGATCAAGTTGATGAGCCTGTCTTATCACCCTATCTTCTCATTTATCCTTATTTTCGAACATTTATTTAACCAAAATACTTCATTGTGAAACTCATTCTATCAACAATATTATACGCTTACTCTTTCGTTCTGATATCTCAACCAACGATCAGTTTCACTTTTGACGATGGCAGAATTTATGACCTAGGGGAATACAGTTTGAAAGAGTGGAATGACATGATTCTATCCACACTTGATCGACATGAAATCAAAGCGGCATTCTTCGTTAGAACACAAGGCATGGAAACTAAAAATGGCCGACTAGTCTTGGAAAGCTGGAACAATGCTGGACATTTGCTTGCTAACCATACGCATACTCACCCCAACTTCAATAAGTCAGAACACTCTGCTAAGAGCTTTGAATGGGAACTAATGAAGGCGGATTCCATATTGCGCGAATATAGTAATTATGAAAAGCTCTTTCGCTTCCCTTATCTCAAAGAGGGAAACACCAAAGAAAAAGTAGATAGCATTCGTTGCATCATGGATAATCATGGGTTTAAAAACGGATTTGTCACCATTGATGATGCGGACTGGTTCGTCGATGGACAGCTCTTGAAGCGTCTAAAAGTCAACGCTAATGTAGACCTTGAGGCGTACAGGGAGATATATCTCAAGCACCTATTAGAACGGGCTACGTACTACGAAAAACTATCTTATGAGCTAACCAGTAGGCACATCGCCCATACACTACTTCTGCACCATAACCTTACCTCAGCATTATTTCTTGATGATCTGATTAACCTTTTTAAGACCAATGGTTGGAAGGTAATTTCAGCAAAGCATGCATTCCAAGATCCTATTTTTGATCAATTACCTGATCATACTGGAGCAAGTCTCGTTTGGGATTTGGCTCAAGACTCTGGTGGATACACTGAGGAGGCGCCAGACTCGTTGTATTACAAGATGGAAAAACTAGGTTTATAATTTCTCTTTGGTTCTCCAAATGAAGCTTACTACCATTCAGCACAAGCGTTATTTTGAATTGTCTTCACCTAGATCTAGAAAACGAAATCTCTACAGTTATTAAATTTTCTTGCACAATTATTAACCTATATCCGGCATAACGACACATTTGTTATCCCAATGACATAATTCTGTGACAACTTAATTCCGATATTTGTGTTAATTAGTTTGAAAGTAAAATTTGAAAATAATGGAGGCATATAAATATCTAATCGTTTTATCCTTATTCATTACAAGTATTGTTGCCTGTGATGTCGTGTCTGATCAGGAGGTTGAACCGACAGGTCCAACTGAAGAAGAAACGAGATTACGAACACTTGACGAAGAAAACATGGTAGAGCCCCCATCGGATTCTGCTCAGTTGGCACAGAAGTTGCACGGTGATGTATCCAAAACATGGTCAACTGTTGCCTTTACTATTGAAGGCATGGATGGGCTGTTGGATTGTAGACTAGACGATATAATGGTGTTATCAGCAGATGGTACCTATCGTTTTAACAGCAACGGTACGCGATGTGGTATGGAAGACGCAGAAACCAAAGCAGGGGTATGGAGTTTCGACGAAGAGGCATTGACGTTAACTTTTGATGATGGATTTACTGCGTCAATTTCATCTTTAACGGATTCACAAATTGTGCTTTCTGGAGTTTACTCAAATAGATTAATTGGAGACTTCGATATCGTAGGTAGTTTCGAGACAAAATAAAAAGTATGTTAAGAATAGTTTTTGCAGCAGCACTTATCATCACCTCTGGGATGGTTTTTGCTCAGGATAGCTTTTTTCAAAAGGCGAATAAATTCTTTGGCAAGCATGTGATCGACAGTAAAGTAGATTACCAAACCATCAAAAACAACCCATCGGAACTTAATGCTTTGTTAAGTATCATTGAGAAGGATGCTCCGAAGTCCGTTGAAGGCGATGAAGACAAAGCGTTTTTCATCAACGCCTATAATTTATTTGTCATCAAAGGTATTATTGACAACTATCCAACTTCTTCGCCACTTAGCGTTACGGGGTTTTTCGAATCCAAAAACTTCAATTTTGGTGGCAAAAAGGTAAGCTTGAATCAGTTAGAAAAGGACATACTTATCCCGCAAACGAAAGATGCTCGACTGCATTTTGCATTAGTCTGCGCAGCCATTGGTTGTCCAAAATTGATGAATGCCGCTTATTTCCCTAGCAGCCTGGACCAGACGCTTACGAAAGGGACTA
>CAYMST010000151.1:6908-11795 GCA_964393115.1 uncultured Roseivirgaceae bacterium
GTTGGCTATGAACGATGCTGATTTTACAAGAGTTTCCGAATCAGCGAACAGCGCCGAAATATCACAATTATTTGAGTGGTACAAAAGTGACTTTACACACAAGCATGGTTCGGTGCTTGGTTTTATCAATGCCTATAGAGATAAACCACTGTCCAAAAGCACTAAACTAAGTTTTTACGAGTACGACTGGACGTTGAACGAAACCGAGGAGGTAAAAAAAAAAGTAGTTACTGAGGACGAAGAGACATCACAATCCAACTTACTTCAGTTTACGCCCTCAAAACTATTTCGTCCCGGTCAATTTGAGCTTATCGCGTTTAACAACCTCTATTCACAAACTTCCACATGGAATGAGAATTCAGAGGAAATCGACGCTGCAACGAGAATATCTATTCTTACTTCTACAATCCAGTTTACTTATGGAGTATCGAAGAACCGGAGAGTAAATGCGGGGTTTGACTTGGTGATAAGCGCAGGAGGTGTTGGTAATGTAGATGGAAGTAGTCAATTTCAAATCTTCGGTGGAGATGTAACGCGTGCTACGTCTATCTCAGGATTGGGACCTCGAATCAAGGTTCAACCATTCAAAAAAATATCCTTTTTCTCTTATCAAACCTCATTTTTATTTCCCGTTACTTCCCAACTAGAAGGAAGAGGAGAAAGCAATAGCGTATTTACGGCTCTGAACCGTCATACTTGGAAAAACCAGTTTCTAATTGATTTAAAGCTTACGAATGAGTTAAGGCTATTTACCGACATCAGCCTTAACTATTTAATCCGCCGCAACGACAAAGACGAGGAACATTTCTATGACACTAATTTCCTTGACATTCCATTGACCACGTTTTTAAACTATTTCCCAAATGAGCTATGGAGTTTCTATCTTATGGGACAGTATAATAGTAGGGTTGGTAATTCCCAGACCAGTGTATTAAACCCTGAATCACAATTTGGTTTATTGCAAAGAAGCACACAGCTTGGAGCTGGGGTGAAATATCAGGCAACTCGACAATTGGGGTTCGAACTTAGCTATGGTAACTTCATTGGCGGTGCAGGCTCAAGTGGAATTGAAGTTGGGGCAGGTGAAATAGTTAATTTTGGTATTCGCTATATTCGCTAGTACCGGATTAAGACGATATATTAATTATTACAGCGTATACGAGAGGTTCCTTACCTTCCTCCGGACAGCCGGATTTCAATATTTTTCAATACGTGGAACACAGCAGGACAAGTAGCTACATTCTGGAGGTGTAGCTTCTTTTTTGCGAGAAATCCTTTTTGGTGAGTATGCGGATATTCACGACAAGCCTTAGGTTTTACTTCGTAAATGCCGCAGTAATTATCTACGCCTAAGAATGGACATGGTGACTGATTCATGACTTGGTCCTGATCTTCGTCTATAGTTACATAGTGCTTAATAAAGGTGGCTTCCTTCATTTTTAAGTGACTTGAAATTCTCTTGACATCGGTTTTATTCAAGATGGGAGGTATTGTTTTGCAACAGTTAGCGCAACTAAGGCAGTCTATTTCTTCGAAGACCTCTTGATCAAACTCTGTTGCCATTTTATCCAGCTCCTTCGATTTCTTTGTGGAAATTTTGCTTAATACTTTTTTGAAAGCATTCAAATGAGCACTTCTATTTTGTCGCCAATCTTCAATAAGGTCCTTCAAAATGGTAATTTATGTTGGTGGTATAACTCTGGAAAAAGTATTGAATCAACTCGATGCACCTTATTGGTATCGATATTGATTTCAAAGGGAAAGTAAAACAAGTATCCAAGCGCCTCTTCATTTAGCCATCTCGTTCTTTCAGGAACTTCGATTTCCTCAATCATCTCTTCCCTGTCAACTGGTATTTTAGACCCAATTATCCAGCTCCACTCTCCCAAAGTGGGAATTTGATTATGTAATGGCAGGGCATAGAAACCTGCTTTTACCATGGTATTAAGAATCACCTCAAATGCTTGATTAGCTAATATTGGATCGCAAGACTGAGTGATCATCATACCTTTTTCTGATAGTCCTGCATAACACTTTTCATAAAAGGATACACTGTAATACTCCGACCATTTATCATTTAAAGGGTCTGGAAGATCCACAAGAATCAAGTCATATCGTTTTTTTGAAGCTGATAAAAAACGAGATATATCCTCTCGCATAGGATTTACCTTCAACGGATGAGCTAACCACCCGGTTTGACGAAAGGAATGATACACGCCAGTATCTGAAACTACCCAGTCAATATCCCGGTATCCCAGTTTTTCTAGTTCGTGTACCACCAAACCGTTTTCCCCACCTAAGACCAAAGCCTGTCTTGGTTTTACCAGTGACGTTACCGGGTAAACGAATGGTTCGGTATAAAGAAAGTGATCATACGTCGTAATATTCAAGACATCATGCACATAAAACCAATGATGAGACTTCGCTTTAGTGACGACCAAGTTTTGATCTTCATAAACGACTTTATCTTTATACCGTTGTTGTCCAGGGTAAAATGATATCTCTGGCAATAAGACTTGAGCTAAGCCTGTCAGAGGATAAAATACTGAGCAAAAAACAACCACTGGCACCACACTCCTGGGCCAGGAAAACGATTGAAAGCGAAGTGGTTGAAAACAAGTCGTCAGGACGCCAAAAAGCAGGTATATGTTAATGGAATCCTCCACTATCCCGACCAAGGAGTAAATTAGCCGCGGAACAGCGATTAAACCAACCAAGTTAATCACTAAACCCACCCATTGTGAAGGCTTTGGAATCTTTAGTACCGAAATAACTTCCACGAAAAATAAGATCACTCCCGCTAACAACCAACGCTGACTAACAACCTCCAGAAAATAATAGGCAAGAAAATTAATTTGAATAATGGTCAGACACCACAGCGAAAAGGCTAGTCTAGCCATCGTCCTCCTCTTCGTTCTTTCTACGTAATTCAGACTCAAAACCCGTTGCGATAATACCTGCTGGTAAGGCAAAGATCCCTACGCCTAAAACGGCAATAAATGCACCAAGGAGCTTACCAAAAGGGGTTACAGGATACACATCTCCATACCCAACTGTCGTCAATGTCGCCACTCCCCACCACATAGTCGCAGGAATACTGGTGAATACGTCAGGCTGGGCTTCATGCTCTATGTAATACATCATACTTGATGATAAAACCAACATCACAAAGACGAAGGACAGCGTCACTACTAGCTCTTCCCTCCTCCTCCTGATGACAGCTGTAATCATCATAAAGGCACGAGAATAACGTCCAAGCTTGAATAACCTAAACAATCGAAATACACGGAGAAGCCTTAAAACACGTCCGTCAATCACAAAAATTAGAGGAAGGAAAAAAGGGAGAATGGCTAATAAATCAATAATAGCGGCCATCGAGAAAAAATACTTTGTCCTCCCCCAAAGCCAATGACTATATCTGGGTATAGAGGTGCATGCCCATAATCTGAGTACATATTCTACTGAGAAAATAGTTACCGAGACTACCTCAAATGTATCAAAGAAAAACTGATAACGTGTGTAAATGTGTGATACCGTCTCCATGACTACTGCAGCAACATTCAACACGATTAAGGTCATGATAAAGATATCAAAACGCTTACTTAATATATCTCCTTCTTCCGCCTTATCGACGGTTTCAATAATTCGTTTCTTTGAAAACTTCACCTTAACTTATATCTTATGCCTCGTAGTTTACCAAAGTTTCTCTTCATTGTTCGGGCATCTGTAACCATCACGGCAGCTCATAGAGCTTCTCTTTGAATTGACATTGATCAAAAGACAATAAATACTACTGCTGGATGAGACGAAATGCTTCCACTTTGTGACTATCGTAAGTAGGAACTACTAACAAATTCTGATCATATACATATTCAATATCAGCGATCTTTTTGATTCCGTCGGTATTGAGTAGCTCCTTGAGCTGATGATCGGGAGTAATCAATAATAACCGACCGTACCAATCCGAAACGAAATAGAAGCCTTCTTCATGAGCTGGCACTATTCCATCTCCCCGATTCACTCCCTCTGCGACTACCTCTTTAGCATGGTCAGCTAGCTTGTAATGAACTACATCTTTAGAACCAGATGAGGCTACCAAAATGAACTCATGATCCAAATGAATTCCATTTGGTTTATTCAGTCCTTCCTCCTTAAAGATCTCCACCTCACCATTACTTATCGTATAGATTTTGTTCGCATCACGGTCGGTCACATAAAGTTTACCGTCTTTCCCCACACATACATCAAATAGCAACTTGGCTCCTTCGACCTTGGTAGTACCTACTAACGCTCCACTTTCTTTATCGTATTCTACTAATTGATCGATATCAGTAACGAATATAGAAGAGCCTTTTACGGCTAAGCCATGTGGATCTCTAAGTCCTTTGATCCAATCCAGTGCTATAACCTTTCCATCAGTTGCTAGCTTTGACACGATGCCCGCTATATGCTTATCAGAAGCGTGTCTATCGATACTGGTCACATATAGCAAATCAGATTCCTCATCATAAATTACTGATTCTGACATTTCAAATAGTTTAGGGGTTTCCCAAACCTTTTCAAGAGAATAAGAGATTTCTTTCTTCTCCTCTTGTCCTGACTTTTTGCTTGTACAGCCAGCAATAAAAGTGAACGCAATGAATATTACAGCATATTTCATGTTGATGTGGTATTTGGTTCTGTCGAACGGTTACTTGGTGACAAAAGGAATTTATATAACATATCAGATATGTAATTGAAGCTAAATTAGAAAGTCAGAATAGCATATTCAAATACTCGATTAAAATAAACCAGGATGGCCGGGTATGAATAGTGAATTACCCAGTTATTATATGGAATCCATAAGATAATTACACAAAAGAGTCGATTTCAACAGCGTATTGCTAT
>CAYMST010000152.1:0-11735 GCA_964393115.1 uncultured Roseivirgaceae bacterium
GTTTTCTCCTCAACCGCCTTATTGATTTTTACCAGATCCTGATACACAACTCTTCCGGCGCCAATATTCATATGACCTACTTCAGAGTTACCCATCTGTCCTTCAGGAAGACCTACGGCTAATCCTGAAGCCTCCAATTTACTATTTGGATAAGTGGTATATAACGAATCCACAAATGGAGTGTTGGCTTTTTCAATGGCAGAGACTGATGGGTTCGTACCGATCCCCCATCCGTCCATAATAATGAGAATTACTTTTTTGTCCATGCCGGCAAATTTAGGTTTAACCCCAATAATTAGAGACATAAATCGGCTTTCTTTTATGTCTTTGATTACCAAGGTCATTTGGCAATAATGAGTACTTGGGTTTTATCTAACGAGAAATAACGGACGTAACCAAGAAAAACAACAATCAGCTAAAAATTAATTTTATATTTAATTAATTTTTAGCTGATATGGGTATTTATGTTTCAGATATAGGAAGTACAGTTTTGTTGCCAATTCTTATTGAGATTAACAAATTATGAAATATTCGATTTTGTGGATTCATTCAGAAGCACGACATCTCTTTTTCTATTGTATAAACGAAAACTCATGGTTCCCTCGAGATCTATTTGAATCATGAATTAAAACTTCCCTACCTAAATTGGCAGGGAAGTATACTGTTTACCTAATACCAATTTTTCTGGTTAGGACACCTTGCTTAGAATGAATACTAACAATATACACACCTGATTTGAAATCGATTGTCTTCCCTTTCCAAGTGAGTCTTTCAGTTTTGGCATTCTCTGTCTTCCAGAGAACCCGTCCATCCAAAGAAGAAATAGAAATCGTCATATGGGTCAACTCCTGTTGACTAACAATCTCAAGCTCTTCGTTTTCATTCACAAATGAAATAATCGATAAATCATTCGATCGATCTTGTGTTTTATGAATCAACAACTGTAAATCATGAATACTATTACTTACAGCTGAAGTCAATCTGTACTCGGTCCCAGAAGTCAATTTGGTAGTTTTAGCGTTGGCATTATCCCTTAGCCAAATTTGATACTTAGACCATAGATCAGTGTCTAGTTCATCCCATTTAATAATGTATTCTCCAGCGTCAGCAACATGTACTCCTAGTGGGACTTCTAATTTCTCCTCTGAATTAGGAAGGCCCTGTATGGCGAGATTTTCAAACGTGTTTCTAGAGAATATCTTGAGTCCCTTATTGACGGCCAACTTTGGAGCATCCAATAATGGGTCATGACCAATAGTCGCATTTTCAGTAAAGCCAATTAAGGTTTCGTCGTAATCACCTTCCACTGACCGAACAGTTAATTTCAATCGCTTAACATCCAATGCATTCGTATGACCTAACAGTCTAAAGAAGCTACTATCCGCGTTATTGCTTTTTACTTTCATCGAGTCGGTAAACCTCACTTGATGCATTCCATAGCTTATTGGATCTGCGGCTTTTACGAAAAAGCCCTGATTGGTGCCTAAATTACCACCCCAGTTTTTGCCGTTTTTTGGAGTCCCAGAAACTGATCCCAGCATATTTATGGTGATGAAATCTGAGTTTGACCCTCTCTCTACATTTGACTGATTATCATCCCATAGCCATATACTACCCTCTAATGAACCGGAAGGATTAGTACTAGGGTTATAGGTGTTTTCGGAAACAAATTTTGAAAAGCTGATCGCACAAGGGTATGGATTAGAGACAATGTTGTATCCTTCATAAGGATCATCACTTGCCGATGGGTAATCTGTCTTTGTAATGGTCGTTGTTAGACTTCCGGTATTGGGTTTCCCTTCAAAAATTACTGTTCCAGTAAAAGCGGAAGCATATCCACGACCTATGATCATAGTGTCCTCGGCAACAGTCTTATAACTATTAAGCCCATCGGTTACCCCAAAGTCAAAGGGAACGGTTTCATCGTAGTGGTAAACTATTTTCCCAAGGCTATCCACCAATCCATTTTCAACTGGTGAGCCGACGAAACTATATTTTCCAGTAGACTTTGAGTGTGTGGTTTTTCGCTCAATGGCAAACTTCCCTGATCCGGTTATTTCTCCATAGTTCACTAGAGAAACCGCACTTGGCATTCCTATAAAACCATTATTATGGATATCACCGTGGACTACTAGATTTCCAAAGGAGTTTGGCGTAATCCTCATGTTGATGTTTTCATCAACCGAGAGGTTTTTAGTCGCAAAAGCAATACTACTATAGTCTGAAATAATATAGGTGTAGCTAGAGTCATCCGGAGCACCACTAAGCCATCCATTATCATAGACTTTCCCGAGCTGCAGTCCGACAATGACAGGATCGTGGTCTGAAGTTCTAAAAGGAATCGTGCCGTCAAAAATGTCTATCGGTCTCTCAAAGTCAGTATTATAATCGATCGCGTCGGCTTCATTAGAATTGATCGTCCACTCCGTCACGCCAGAGGTCTGAACGGCTAGTGTATTCGTGACAAATGCATAATCCAATGTTCCTATTTGACCGTCAAACACATAGGAGTGGATGTCGCTTCCAAGTCTATCCTCAATGATGTTGATATATCCCTCGTCCAGCATCTTGTCGATTGGAGCTTCTTTCGCATAAGCATTGAAATCACCCAAGATCAGAAAATCAGGATCTCCACTTCCTGTGGGGTCAGATGCTATCCATAGATTTAGCGCTTCTACTCCTCTTAAACGCGTGGTGTATGCACTTCCTTCTCCATTATTCAGATCCGGGTCGTCGAAGGTTCCTTCGGTACCTTTTGATTTCATGTGACAAACAATCACCGTAAATGTCTCTCCAGATGCCTTCTCCTTCAATGTTACCGCCATTGGACTTCGGTTAGTCGATGGTCCATCAAAAATGGCCGTATCGGTTTGAAGCCCTAAACTCGCTCGATCACTATCATCAAGAATCTCCACTGTTGTCCCCGGAGCAAGCGATACTTTCGTAGAGTCATAAATCACGCCAACAGCAATAGCATCAGTTCCAATGAACTGTGTTTCTGGATATACCCAGTCAAAGCGATCTTCTCCAATGGAGTCGTTGAGTGTTTCAACAAGCAACTTAATCGCACTACCAGAAGATGAAGCGTCAAAATCATTTTCCATTTCTATCAATCCATAGACATCTGCTTCCATCCGTACTAATGCTGTAATTAGTTTTTGTGTTTGTCTAAGGAATTCAACGCTGTTGTTGGCACCTCTTGGATCAGAACCATTTGCCGTGGTTCCGCCATCGTCAAGGGTAACAAAATAGTTGAGTACGTTCAGTCCCGCAACTTTTAATGTACCTTCAACGGCATCAGGCACTGTTTGTCGCGAGCCACCCTGTTGGAAAACTGGTGTCACCGTGGGATGCACACGATAAAATTCATCACCGCTACCTCCACTTGCTCGAGAATAACTCAGTACTCCTGTTAGGTCTACCAAATAATCTCCCATACGCATCACGTCATCGGAAGTGAGATCGCCGTCAGGAAACACAATTGGGTCAGGATTTTGAATACTTTGTCCATCGTCAAGAATAATTTTTCTTTTCGCTACATTCTCTAAGTGCTCTTCGTAGCCTGAGACGCTTGGCTCATTCTTTTGCGTAAACTGATACACCCGTCCTCCAGATGTCAATCCAATCTCTCCATATCGATCCAACTGAAACAGTTCAGAAACCGTCAATGTGTCTGGAAATGTAACCCTCATTCCCTCGTATCTTTCCAAGTCGGGAATGGGATCTCCGTCTGAGTTCGAAGCTGTTTGAGCTACTGGTAAGGAAATAGTAGCTGCTGTTGGCAATGTATTTCCAGAACTTAAAACGGTTAAGGAAGTAACTGAAGTTATCTCTGTAAGACCAAAGAATTCATCTACCGTACCTGATACTTGTACTTTGTCCCCCACAGAAACATCTACCGATGGACTTGATCCAGTATAAACCAAAATTCCTTCCGAGGTTTCAAGATCGGCATCTGCATCTGAATCTTCTTCCTGAAGAAAGAAACCATCCAATGATCCGTTCTCACCGTTGCCCCTTTGGAAGTCTCCAACGACTATGGCTTCCACTACAACCTTGTCTCCATCAAGGACACTTTGAGCGCCGTCTCCTTGAATCACACTGATGAGTGTAGGTGCATTGATCGTAGTAAATGACCATGCCGTACTACCCATAAACCCTTCGAAGGCACCGGATGAAGTATTCAGAAAGGCTGCTGAGTCGATGTTAACGTAGTAATCGGATCCAGACTGCAGGTCATCATCCAAATGAATTGCAACGGTTTTTTCACTTATCGTAACCTGATCTTCCGTAATATCAACTGTGATGGTGTCCTGAGGAGTGTCACTTACAGTTCTAATGATCAATACATGTCCTGAAGCTCCCTTCATCATCTCCTCATCAAAGGTTATTTCCAAATCTACGGTTATTGGAACATCCGATGCATCATCTGCTGGGGACAAGCTAACTAATTCGGGGAAGGCCACTTCATTTGTTTTGAAATTCCAAGTGGTACTATCCGAAACACCAGCGAATGCGTTGTTGGCAAGGTCCAAAACTGCAGCAGAATCAATATTGATAAATATCCAATTATCAGTAGGCAAACTTTCCGACAGTGCTATTGTGACCGTTTCATTTGAGACCGAAACGATACTGCTGTCCATAGCAATCTCATGAAGTAGCATGGTAGAATCCGCAATCGTAATGTTACCTGTACCAGCTTTTACTCCTTCATTGAAAGTTATGGATAAGTTTGTTTTTACATCGACTGATTCTTCATTATCCTCAGGGAAGGACGTAGTCACCGTTGGCTCCTGATCATCATCATTTGCACCAGGTGTGTAAGTTTGTGAAGGGAAAACTGACGCACACGTAGCATTTGACGTGCAGCCATCTAATTCATTCGGACCGCTAAATGTCCAGTCGTTAATATTAAAGGCTGTAGCATTTGCTGTATTCGATTTCCGATAAGCCCATCCGTCCAAATACTCCCAAGCTTCACCAGAACCATCTAATGCTACGTCACCATAAACATCAATAACTGTGCCTTGGAAATATAACTCAAAAGGATCATCTCCGTTGACATTTGCTACTCCAGTAGTAAATGTTGGGGCGAAACCCATATAAGTAGAAAAAGATGATGATTCGGAAGCCACATAAATATAGTCACCTTTTGAAGCAGTACCTGACAGCTCAAACTCCTCTCCGTCAGAACCACCGCCATTATTGGCTACGCCAATTCCATATTCGGAAAGATCTAAAATATCTTCTTTTACATATAGTTCAAAAGCTTTAGGCACACCTCCAGACAACGGGCCATCTATTACACCGGATATAATTAGATCTTGCGAATTCGCCTCGCAAAGCATTGCAATAAAGACAATTAGGATATAAAGTTTCTTCATGATAAGTCAAATTTCAGACCGAAATTAGATCTTGCGTCCATAGGGTTTATGGAGCTTTGGATTAATAGTTCTTTAAGAAAATAGCAGTTTTACGTGCACACGAAAGTACGAGAAAATAACTCGTTAATGAATAATTCTTAGCGATACCTTCGTTTGGCTTATTGCCTGTTCTTAGCTAATTGTAAAAAATAATATTCGAACTATGGCTAATTCGGTATAACCAGACCGGGGCTTTTCCTAAGCAGCAACGAAAAAGATAACGAGGCAAAAAAAGAGAATTGTTAGAAGTATGCTTTATAGTAAAGTTTAAGTAACAAAAAGGTGAAATAGTCAACTTCTTTGAGGGACCAACCTGGCTCTCAATGCCATCAAACGTAGCAAATTCTTGACCTAGTTTTAACGTTAGCTTATCAGTTACTCAAAAGACAACAGTTCTTATACTTTTCTCCGCTTCCGCAAGGGCAAGGTGAGTTTCTCCCAATCGGTTTTCTTTTGAGTGCTTTTTGATTGGGGATAATGGACTTCATGTCCTGTTGAAAGGTTTCTGAAAGCAATTCGTACAGTTTTGGATGTTTCTTTTGTAGTAAATCAGGTCTTTCAAAAAAATATTCTGACGCCACAGCGAAGAATTCTTGGTAATTGTACGTTGCGTAGGAGTCAATATCCGATCTTTTTTTCTCGATTTCGGAGGTCTTCTTTTTGATGAAATCTAGCCAAGGGATTGAAAAGGACTTATCCTGAAAATTGGGTGGAACACCATCTATGCTCCTATCTTCTTTATCAAAAAGATGCACAAACTCATGAATGCCTACATTTCTTTTGTCACTATTGACGTCAAAACCTGCATGCAAAGCTGGTTTTGATAAAATCATCTTCCCTTCCATGGGGCCATTGCCCACCATTCCAGTGATAATCTCATTTGGGTTGTTTAAGTTGAAGTTACGATCAAAGGCACTGGGATACAGTAGAACTTCGTCCAAGTGTTGGTAGTTCCAGGTCGGAAAACCAAAAAGTGGAATCACAGCACTACTAGCCACCAATAGTCTATCTTCAATTTCGACTTCCGTTTTGACCCCGGTAATTCTCACTTCACTTAAAAAGTTGAGGACGTCTGACTCAAATTGTATTTTGTTCTCAGGACTAAGACGATGATAAAAGAGAATTTTTTCGTCAAGAACGGCTTTCCACTTTTGAGGGACTTCGTCTGGAAGCTGTTTATTCCTGTATGTGCCGCGCTTTAAGAACTTGTACCCAGCAAAGCCTATTAAAGCGACTACCATAAGCAATAACGTTATTTCCATCGTGATAAAGGTTTAGTCAAAGCTAAACAAGGCCTATTTTTTTCTTCAAAAAGGTTGATTCTAAGAAATTACCTGAAAACAAAAAAAGGCTGCTTCGCAGTGCGAACAACCTGATTTTGAACAACAAATTTCAACTAATCTAAAACCAATTTTATTACAATTCAATATCTATTTTCATTTCACCTATTATAGTAGTTGGGTAAAATAGTAGCACAAGAAAAAAGTGTATCAGTATATTTCCTTAAACCATTAAACTATTCAAGGTAAAGTAGTTACTTGTTAATTATCAGAAACTCTGATTTGTCAACAACAGATCAATTATTTTTTTAAAAAAATAATTGCGTTGTCTTTCGTTGGGTATAGTCCTTCTTAGCGTAGCTGTTTGGGTTGGTAATTAGGGACAGAATAAGAGTTACGATGTGCGTCTATTGCTTGGTCATTTAACGAAATCTCAGTGAACAAAAAGAGGCTGTTCCACAGCTCTGGACAACCTAATTTTGCATAGTAATTCAAAACTAATCTAAAACCAAATACTTAAATATCACTGGTACTTATCAAGGTACCAACACATAAAAAACTCAACAAAATAGTAGCACAAGAAAAAAGTGTATCAGTATATTTCCTTAAACCATTAAACTATTCAAGGTAAAGTAGTTACTTGTTAATTACTCATCTGCTTGTTGCGTCAACAGGGAACTGATTTTATTTTTTATAAATGTGGTGTATGGTGACAAGGGGCTGGGATTACTAGGCCTAGAGAAAGAAATTCTTAGTGTTTACTTTTGCCTAAAAATGGAATATGCCCAAGTACCGTAACCTCACACTAGATGAACTTAGTAATTTAGAAAAGGAGTTCGTAGACTTCTTAGTTGTAAATGGCATAACCGCAGATGATTGGGTGCGCATTAAGGAAACGAATAAAGAGGAAACCGATCGAATAGTTGAACTATTTAGTGATGTGGTATTCGAAGGTATAATGCGTAAAACTAGATTTTTGGAAAACAGGTCTAAAAAGGCCTTGCGAGCTTTTCAATGTCTTGACGATAAGCTTGTTTTGGTTGCACTTGAGTCTACTGATGAGCGTATAAATCTCACCGACCCTAGCCACTTAAAGGACCTATCAACATCAATTAGTAGTGATCTTTCCATTTATACCCAAGAAAAAGAATATGGCAAACCGCGTGAACAAGAACTTTTCGAAATGACTGAATATGGATGTACGATTTCCGATGGAAAACTATTCAAACAACTAAGTATGCTACTTGCCGCAAATGCTTAACGGTAGTTGATGGGAACTGGCTTTATACTAAAGCATTCAAATCAATGTTGCCACTCCAGTGTATTCAATAAATGCATAAGGTCATGCTTGATATAATCAATTACCGGCTCCAGGGAATCATTTTTAACGGCAGTTGGAAAATAGAGTGCTCCACGCAAAAAATGATTCACGGAATCAGTGACATGAAATTGAAACTGACTCGGAACTTCACCTTCCAGCTCAGATATTGATGCGGTCATGCCGTTTGGCAACTGAACAATTGATTCTTCAATAGCATTTGCTTTTACATTATGCTTTGCGGTAAGCTTATAAGCATCATTAAGGTAACCTCGAAGAAGTTTGGTGCTTCCTTGTACTGGTTTATAGGTGATTTCAACATGAGCACCAAGGGTGGCATAATCTAAATCAACCCAGTATCGCTCCGCGATCCACGAGGAGTCCTTTTTTATTTGCGCAAGGTTAGAATGTTCAAAACGATAGGGTAACGTGTCAGGCGATATTTGATATGCATGCGCTGGAATTTCTATACGGTTATATCCAGTCGGCTTGGGAAGAAAACCCCTTGGTTGACAGCCAGAACTAAGTACGAATAGGATGATGAGGTATCGCAAAAATTTAATCACGTGAATCTGGAATAAGTTCTTTCGAATGAGGGGAAATAAAAACACGAATCTTTTTAATGCGCCTTTTGTCGACAGCAACAATGGTAAATACGAATTTCTTAAACTTAATCTTCTCTCCTGTATGAGGAAGTTTTTTATTGATTTCAAGTATTAAGCCACCTAAAGACTCACTTTCACCCTTTATTGCTTCAAACTCCTCACTATCAATATCCGCTATTTTACAGAAATCATTTAAACTCGTTTTTCCCTCGAAGATATAGGTATTGTTATCAAGTTTGTTGAAGTTAACTTCTGCTTCATCATCAAATTCATCATTTATCTCACCGATAATCTCTTCAATGACATCTTCCATGGTTACGATGCCACTCGTGCCACCGTACTCATCAACGACAATAGCCATATGCACTCTTTTCTCTTGAAAATCCCTGAATAAAGAGTCTATTTTTTTGCTTTCAGGCACAAAAAATGCTGGTCTTAACAGTGACAGCCACTCAAAATCTTCATCGCGGTCAACAAATGGCAAAACATCTTTTATGTACAGCACACCCATCACCTTATCCATTGTCTCACGGTAAATAGGGATTCGCGAGAAACCTGTTTTGTTGATTTGGTTCATCAATTCATGAAAATCGGTATCCACATCGAATGCTGTGATATCCATTCTTGATTTCATGATCTGTTTTACCGAAAATGTACTGAAGTTAACGATTCCTTTCAGAATTTCTTTTTCTTCTTCTGTGGCCTCCTTATCAGCAGTGAGTTCTAAAGCAGTATTGAGTTCGTCTACTGATAGATCATATCCTTTCTTTTTTACCATCTTATCAACAAGTGGTCCCATAGCGAGTAAAAAAGATGCTAAGGGCTTTAATACCCAATAGGAAAAGGAAATCAGTCCGCTGGTGTTTCGAGCAAACTTTAAATTGTTTTGGTTGGCAAATACTTTTGGTAATATCTCACCAAAATATACAATAACCACTGTAATAGCCATCGTTAAAATGAGAATAACCAATCCCTGACTTTCCTCTTTCCCAAATATTTGCCAGGTCAGATAAGTTGAGATGGTAACAATGGATATGTTTACCAGATTGTTGAGAATCAGTATGGTAGCTAATAGACGGTTAGGATTCAAGATAAGGTCATATATCTTTCTCTCCTTAGGTTGTTTGCTATGTCTGCATTTTTCTATGTCTTCAGGGCTCAAGGAAAAATAGGCAACTTCCGATCCGGATATGAGTCCAGAGAGAGCAAGTAAGCCTACTATCAGAATACCGTTAATGACCACAACGGTTAACATTGAGAAAAACTCACCAGAGGCGAGAGTTGTCAAAATCAACTCGAGGTTGGGCAGAGGGTCGTCAGAAGTGTTTTGGCTTAATTGCTCTAAGGTATTTAAATCCAAATTGCTTTTTGTTGGTTAAACAATTAGAATGGAAGATCGTCAATTTCACCTTCCTCCACCGGCGTTTGAACTGGGGCGGCAGAAGGTGTGGAAACTGAAGCTGGTGATGCTTGCTGACCGTCGGACGTTTTAGATCCTAATAGAGTCATTTCTCTACCAACTACCTCAGTAACATATCTTTTGATGCCGTCTTTGTCATCGTAAGACCTCGTGGTGAGCTTACCTTCGATATACACTTGATTACCCTTCTTAAGGTATTTTTCAGCAATTTCTGCTAATGGGGTCCATAGCACTACATTGTGCCATTCTGTATTCGTAACGCGTTCTCCTTCTCTGTTTTTGTATGTTTCACTAGTAGCTAAAGAGAAATTGGTCACTGCACGACCGTTGTCCAAATGTCTTACTTCGGGGTCTCGTCCAAGGTTCCCGACTAAAATAACTTTATTTACGCCTGCCATTTATTAAAATTTAATTAAATCTAGAGAGAAAAAACCTGTTTTCAAATAGTTCGAAATCAAAACTGGCTTTGGCAAATTTAACATCTCGTCGTAATTCACAACTGATGCTGAGAACTTTTTCGACAGGGACTGCAGCTGACTAAATTCTTCCAACTCTATATGTATAAAGCGAGCGAGTATTTTTCGATGCGATAGGAGATGTCGATGTTCATTCGAAATTGTGCAGCCGTTTTTGACATAAGACTCTGGAATGGCCTGTACCACATCTTTTTTTATGTCGCTCAGCTCTTTTTGCGATTCATATTCAATGCTCGGAAAATCATTTAGCCCTTTCCAAATATCGGCCTCTGTTCTGTTCCGCACCAGATAGCTACCATTATGCTCTATGATCAGATAAAACATGTATCTATTGACTACTTTGGTCTTTTTGGTTTTAACCGGTAAAGCCGAAACGAGGTCATGCTTGAGTGCATGGCACTCTTGGTTAAAGCAGCAATCTGAACAGTTGGGAGTCTTAGGGGTACACTGTAAGGCTCCAAATTCCATCATCGCCTGATTAAAATCTCCCGGATGCTCATTGGGAATCAGTTCTTTAGCATAATTGAAAAAGATGTTAAAGGTCTTAGGTTCCGTGATGTCATCGCGAATTCCAAATATCCTGGATAGAAGGCGATATACATTCCCGTCCACCACGGGTACCACTTGGTCAAAAGCGAAAGAAGCGATGGCTGCTGCGGTATATTTCCCAACACCCTTAAGCTTAAGTAGCTCTTCATAAGTTTCGGGAAACTTGCCTGAGTACGTTTCCAGCACCTGATTGGCGCAATGATGCATGTTACGAGCGCGGGAGTAGTAGCCTAACCCTTCCCAAAGTTTTAATACTTCTTCCTCACTGGCTTTAGCCAGATCAAATACGGTTGGAAATTTCTTGGTGATCCGCTCAAAGTATGGAAGCCCCTGACTCACTCTAGTTTGTTGGAGGATAATCTCAGAAAGCCATATCAAATAGGGGTCCTGAGTCTCACGCCATGGCAGATGACGCTTCTCAATAGAATACCATTCCAGAAGTTTTGAAACGAACCACTTGTGTGTGTTGGACTTTAGGATTTCAATCATGCGCGCAAAAAAAGAACCAATTGTTTTTATTTGTTAAGCTCAAAATTAAATTTGCAGCGACCAATCCCTAGGGTTGAGTAAACTATAAAGATTTATAAGGTGACAAAAGCAGAAGTAATTAACGAAATTTCTGATAAGACAGGTATCGACAGAGCAGATGTACAAGCTTCTGTAG
>CAYMST010000153.1:0-8721 GCA_964393115.1 uncultured Roseivirgaceae bacterium
ATAGTGGCTTAGGCTCAAACACGGCTTACGCGGAAGATAACGAACCAAACAGAGCTGGTGCTGGTGCAATATTTTATTTTGGTAATAATGGCACAATGGATCTTCATGTTGAAAAACCTGATGTAAATAACAAGAAAGGAGACAAAGTTTCTTGGGGAGTTCCTGAAATGAGAATAAACAGAGATGGTAATGTAGGTGTGGCAAAAGGAATCACATTTGGAGAAGCTGATTTCTTGACATCTACTAAACAAGCCACTTACTTAACTCAATATAAAGAATCTACCCATGGTTACTTAGCAAATCTAATTGGTGGTTCTAAAGGAGGAACATTAATGGAGGCATCCTCATGGGGACATTTTGTTGTAGGAATTAGACAAAACGACGGAAATGATGGTTTCCATATTGTTTCAACTGAAAATTTTATATCAGATAATGACGACCCTGATCATACTCACCCGAACAATGGAGGAAACACCGAATACAAGTCGGTAATTGCCAGCTTTAAATCAAACGGAAAAGTTGGGTTAGGGACAAACACTCCTACGGAACGATTAGAAGTAGCTGGAAACATCAAAGCTGATGGATTAATAATCAATGGTGAAAATTATCAAACTGGTGCCTGGCGAAAGTCTGATGAAGGCAATTTAACATACAACGGCGGTAACGTTGGTATTGGTACAATAACCCCCAATGCCGATCTAGACATTAACGGAAGAATTCTCCGACTAAATACCCCGGAAGTATATACTCACCTTGAGTTAGCCACTGCTAGTCACTCGGGATCACATGCAATTCTTTTCAATACCCACTACAAGTATTTTCAATCTGGATCTATTCGTTCCAACACAGCATTTGCTGAAAATTCTCAAGCACACTCTCCAGGACCAGCTGGAATCTTTTATCATGGAAACGGTGGGACCATGTTATTTGATGTAGGACCAAGTAACCCTGCTTCTGGTAAAGGCACAAAAGTGGATTGGGGAAACCCAGAATTAGTAATTAAGAGAAATGGTAAAGTAGGAATTGGTTTGCTACACCCTGACAATGGCACCCTACATGTCAAGCAACTTGCCGCAGATGGAAATAACGGATTTGTGGTAGAACACCCTAACAACGACCATACAATGAGGTTTTGGGTTGATGATCAAAAAGTAAGACACATTGGTTATGGTATTAATTCAGGTATTGCCTTAGACGATACAGGCAATGTAGGAATAGGAACTAGCACTCCACGTGCACAACTTCATGTGTCACCACAAGAATCTAGTTCATATCCCGCTATGATAGTTAGCAACACTTATTCTGGAGCAGGTGGAACACAAAATCAAAATCCTCAAGATCATCGACCTTTTGTTATTAGAAGGTTAAACTCAGATGACCAGTCTTATTCTCAATTTGTAAATGATCATCAAATGAATCATGTCTATAACAACGATGAGGATTGGAGTGCTATACATTTTAGAATAAAGAACAACGATCTTTACAATAACTCTCAAAGTTCGGATTATCCAAATGCTTTGGTGATTAAAGGAGATAGAGAGTCATCAAAAGTGGGAATAGGGACCGCACAATTTCCTTCAGGTTATAAACTCGCAGTAGCGGGCAAAATAATCTCTGAAGAGCTAAAGTGTCAAAAGCATGCTAATTGGCCTGACTATGTGTTTTCAGAGGATTATAAGCTTTCTACACTTGATGAAACAGCAGCTTACATAGAAAAGAATAATCATCTACCCGGTATCCCTTCAGCCGAAGAGATAGAAGACAATAAAGGGTTTGAAGTAGGAGAAATGAATATTAAACTCCTAGAAAAAATAGAAGAGCTTACGCTTCACTTAATTGATCAAAACAAACAGATCAAAAGTCAAAACGAGAAAATGGATGCTCAGTTAGCAGAAATCTCTGAAATGAAGAAAGAAATTGAAATACTAAAAGCGAAATAGGCTTTAACACTATAAAAAAGGGGCTTAACGCCCCTTTTTTATTTTCAACATATCTGACTCAAAAGCTCAATGTATTTCGCAATACCGTCTTTGATCTCTTCTAGATAAATGTATTCATCTGCCGTGTGTGATCTTGCAGAGTCACCAGGTCCGAGTTTTAAACTCTGGTATGGTATGACCGCTTGATCTGAAGTTGTTGGAGAACCATACTTCTCCATCCCTAGCTCCTCCCCTGCTTTTATCACCGGGTGACTGAGATCAATATGAGAAGGCTTTAACCTTGTAGATCGTGCTTTCAAATCACTTCCCACAGCCTCCTGAAGTATTCTTAATACTTCTTCATTAGGGTAAGCATCGGTAGTCCTGACATCCACCACAAACTGGCACTTATCAGGAACAACATTATGTTGGTACCCCGCCTCTATTTGAGTAACTGAAACCTTTATGGGCCCTAAAAATTCAGATTCTTTTTCGAATTTATAGTCCTTTAAGATTTGAATATCTTCGAGTGCCTTGTATAGGGCATTAATCCCTTCGGTTCTCGCAGCATGTCCAGCTTTACCATGAGTGGTACCGTCAAAAACCATCAGCCCTTTTTCGGCTACCGCCATTTTCATTAGCGTTGGCTCTCCTACGACGGCAAACTCCACATTGCCAATTTGCGGCAAAATAGATTCGACCCCATTTCTACCACTGTTCTCCTCTTCGGCAGTTGCGGCTATTACGAAATTATATTTGAGATTCTCTTTGTCGTAAAAATATAGGAAGGTTGAAATAAGCGAAACCAGAGCTCCTCCTGCATCATTACTACCTAAACCATAAAGCCTTCCATCTTCCTCATGGGCGTCAAACGGATCCTTCGTATACCCTTTGTTCGGCTTTACCGTATCATGATGAGAATTTAGTAATATAGTGGGCTTAGATGGGTCGTAAAACTCATTTTTAGCCCATACGTTATTTAAAGACCGTTCGCAATTCACGCCATTCTCCTGAAAAAAAGCAGCAATTAGTTCGGCTGTTTGATCTTCCTGCTTACTTAATGAAGGAATAGAAATTAATGATTTTAGCAGCTTAACCGCCTTGATATATAGTTTATCAACTGGACGGTTTACCTCACTCATCATAGTTGCTGTTGCTAACATTTTCGTCTAAATATAGCCTTGTTCCAATATCGGATTTCGAGTTACAAATATCGAGTACTCGACTATAATGACAGATAAACAAATTGTTAATTCCACGTCGTAGGCTATCAAAGGCATTATCAAGCTTTGGGATCATCCCAGAGTGCACTACGCCTTCTTGCTTCAACTCTTTATAGTAAACACTTCCCATTTGGTTGATAAGGCTATTTGGGTCATTGATATCCTTCATGACTCCTTCTAACTCAAACGTATAAAACAAACTAGTTTCATAGTGCTTGGACATAGCAATAGCGGTCTCCGCAGCCATGGTATCAGCATTCGTATTAAGCAATTGTGAATTACTATCATGCGTCAAAGGCGCAACAATAGGGACCAGGCCAAGGTTCACTAGTCCTAATAACACCTGATCATTTACGCGATCAACATCTCCTACAAAACCATAATCAATCCCGTTTTTTAGGGGTCTTTTATGTGCCTTAATCAAATTAGCATCAGCACCACAAAGCCCTATGGCGTTTGTTCCTCTGGCCTGAAGGCCTGCAACAATATTCTTATTCACCAAGCCGCCGTAAATCATGGTCACTACTTCAAGTGCCTCAGCATCGGTCACCCTCCTACCCTCAATCATTTTGGGCTCTAAGCCCAATCGTTGAGAGAACTTAGTCGCTAACTTACCTCCTCCATGAACAAGTATCTTAGGGCCTTCAATCTTCGAAAATTGATCAAGGAATTCGCCTAAATTCTTTTCATTATCAATGACTTTACCGCCAATCTTAACAACTGTAAGCTTTTCCATACTTAATCACTTAAAGTTGCTCCAATATCTTTTTCAACACAATCTGTGCAGAAAATTCTCGATTTCCCGCTTGTGGTATTACGATCGACTGATCACCGTTCAACACTTCATCTGCAACGATTACATTTCTCCGTACTGGCAGACAGTGCATAAACTTACCGTTATTGGTGAGTCCCATTTTTTGTCCATCGATCGTCCATGAAGAGAAATCTCCTTCCAACACTTTACCATAGTTAGATACAGCAGACCAATTTTTGGTATAGATAAAATCTGCACCAGCGAATGCTTTTTCCTGATCATACTCAATTGGAGTATTTCCAACGAACTCACTGTCTAACTCATAACCCTTCGGGTGAGTGATCACAAAGTCGTAATCCGTCTTGTTAATCCACTCCGCAAATGAGTTAGATACCGCTTGTGGCAAAGGTTTGATATGTGGCGCCCAGGTTAACACAACTTTAGGCTTATCTATTTTCTTATGCTCTTCAATAGTGATGATATCTGCCAACGACTGCAAAGGGTGCCTTGTTCCTGATTCCATATTTACTACTGGTACACCTGAGTATTCCACCATACTGGTGATCATTTCCTCGGCATAATCAGCTTCTTTATTCACCAAGCCTGGGAAACTACGTATCGCCAGCACATCGCAATACTGCCCAATAACCGCCGCAGCCTCTTTTACATGCTCGGCTTTACCACCGTCCATCACAACGCCTTCAGCCGTTTCTAGCTGCCAGCCGTCAGAAGACATATTCATGACTACAACATCCATCCCTAAGTTCCTGGCTGCTTTCTGGGTGCTTAAGCGTGTCCTTAAGCTGGCATTAAGAAAAATCATACATAGCGTCTTTCTCTTTCCTAACGTTTCAAAAGCAAAAGGATCTTTTTTCAAAGCAATGGCTTCTTTGGCCAAAGCAACCGGGTCTGAAATGTTTTTAGCAGAAATAAAATGTCTCATGTTCAAATCATATATGCTCTTTCGGCTTCTGTCCGAAAGTGTAAAGAATTTGCAAAAATAACGATCACTTCCCTTTTCAGGAATTTATCAACCAAGTTGAAATTTATAGATAGCAAGTAATCTGCAATTAGCTGGTTTCTAAATAGTTTTAAGAAACCAAATATCGTTTTATATACGTCGGGTTAATTTTTAACCAGGCTACGGTACTCTTTAGAAAAAGCTTCTAGGAACATATCAGCTTCTTCTTTTTTCAAGTTCAATGCAGGAAGCAAACGAATCGTATTTTTATTAGAAGCAGCACCAGTAAAAATCTTATGCTCGAAAAGAAGTTTCTTACGCAAATCAGCTACGGGCTCATCAAGCTCAATACCGATCATAAGTCCACGTCCTCGAACCTCTTTAATTCCTTCTATTTTTTGAAGTTCATCTAGTAAGTAGCTACCGACTTTATCTGCATTGTCTATCAGTTCTTCTTCTTCTATCACCTCAGCCACAGCCAATGCAGCACTACAGCCCAAATGATTGCCTCCAAATGTTGTTCCCAACATCCCAAACTTAGCTTCAAACTTTGGAGAGATCGCTACTGCTCCAATTGGGAAACCGTTACCCATGCCTTTTGCCATAGTATAAAGGTCTGCGTCTGCGTCATAATAGTCATGAGCAAAGAACTTACCCGATCTACCATACCCGCATTGGATCGCATCAGCTATATATACCGCGCCATGCTCATCACAAAGTGACCGAATCGCACTAATAAACTCTTGAGTAGGTAAGTAGATCCCTCCGATACCCTGTATCCCTTCGATAATCACCGCAGCCACTTCATGTGAAGCAAACGCTTTTTTAAGTGCCTCAACATCGTTAAAAGGAAGAATCAAGGTGTTCTCGGTTTCGTTAACCGGAGCCACGATATTTTTATTGTCTGTCGCGGCAACAGCCAGTGAGGTTCTCCCATGGAAGCCTTTGGTAAACGAGATGATCTTTTTCTTACCGGTATGGAATGACGCTAACTTCAGCGCATTCTCATTGGCCTCGGCACCAGAGTTACACATGAAGAGGTAATGGTCTTGTTTTCCAGAGATCTCACCTACTTTCTGAGAAAGCCTTTCCAAAAGCGGATTTTGAACGGAGTTCGAGTAAAACCCGAGCTTCGCAATTTGTTCTGAAATGCTCTTTACATATTTTGGATGGGAGTGACCTATAGAAATCACCGCGTGCCCGCCATATAAATCTAAATATTTTGTTCCTTCTTTATCCCACACATAGCTTCCTTCGCCTTTGGCGATCTCAATGGGGAAAAGAGGATATACGTTGAATGGTTTCATGTTCTTAATGTTTAAAGTTTGGGGTTAAAGGTTTACTTCCTCCCCGTTGGCTTGTCAGTGAGCAAGAGTTTAATGGCTCAACGCGAAAATCTTGAAGTCAAAAGTCAATTTCAACGTTCAAAACCAGCTTACCAGCTAAATCAAGCTCGCACTCGTTTTATTAAATTAATCAGCTTTCCTTTTACTACTCCTATCTCCTTTTCAAGCACTTCGAAATCATTGCTTTTAACGAATCCAAGTTCAAAACTCAAAAAGGTTAAGTATTCTGTTTCTTGTAATGATCCTAATGCAATTTGAAAGAACTTAGCTTTATCTGCATTCGTAAACTTCCCACAACCTTCGGCGATATTCGTCGGTACAGAAACGACTGCCCTATTAAGTTGGGAAGTAAGATTGAATCTTTCTTCCGATGGAAACAAATTGACCACCGGATAGATCAACTTGACCAATTGATGAGCGTCTTGCCAAACAGTAAGTGATCGATAATCTTGCATCTTATTTCTTAGGTCTGGGTTAGGACAATTATATAACCAACAGCAGGGGTGTTTTGCATGAGGGATAGTAACGGGAAATCCCGCAGCGAAAGCGAGGAATTGAAGTGAATAGCCCGACCCGAAGGGGCATGCCCAAAAGTCTTAACCTTCAACCTCAAACATTTCATGCGCCACCCTTAATATTCCTACCTACCCCTTCAACTTTAAACCCTTAACGCTCAACATTTAACCCTGTCAACTCCTCACCTGTCCTTCTCCTCTAACCACCCACTTATAACTAGTCAGTTCGCCTAAGCCCATTGGACCTCTAGCGTGCAGCTTTTGTGTACTAATACCGATTTCAGCTCCAAGTCCGAACTCTCCACCATCACTATACGCTGTGGAAGCATTCGCATAAACACATGCCGCATCTACGTGCGTCAAGAACGTCTCCGCATTCGTCTGGTTTTCAGTCACAATCGCCTCGCTGTGCTTCGAGCTAAAGTCGGCAATATGATCGAGCGCCTCATCAAAAGAATCTACCGTCTTAATGGACATCTTATGCGATAACCACTCAATGCCAAACTCCTTATCGGTAGCTTCTTTTAAGAGCGTCCCTTGATACTTCCCTTCCAGTTCTTTGTAGGATCGCTCATCCGCATATACTTCTACCTGATGATTCGCATCCATACCTTCTACAAGTGTTGCCACATCCGAAAGCTTGCTACTATGTATGATCATCGTATCCAGCGCGTTACATACGCTCACGCGCCTACACTTTGCATTCTGAATAATATTCTTTGCCTTTTCGACGTCCGCAAACTCATCTACATAGGTATGTACAATACCTGCTCCCGTTTCAATAACTGGAATACGCGCATTTTGACGTACGTACGAAATAAGGCCTTGGCTACCCCTTGGAATAGCACAATCGATATAATCTTCCGCCTCTAAGATATATGCAAGCGCTTCTCGCTCTGACGGTGCCAAGAAAACAGTATCCTCCAATCCATACTTACCAAGCACTTCCTGGATAATCTCCACTATGGCAATATTCGAGTCATGAGCATCACGGCTTCCTTTCAGCACAGAAGCATTTCCTGACTTAAGACACAAAGAGAACACGTCAAACGTAACATTTGGCCTTGACTCAAAAATGATCGCTATCATACCGATTGGCACCGATACACGCTCTATTTTAAGACCATTAGGCATTTCCTTGTGATCGATGATATGGCCAAGTGGTGAATCGAAGCTCGCTACTTTGCGCATATCTTCAGTGATGCCCTTCAGCCGTGCTTCGTTCAATAACAAACGATCATACTTGGGGTTCTCAGGATCCATACGGGCTAAATCCAGCGCATTCGCTTTAAGCAAGGCGTCTTGCCTTGCCAGTGTCAAATCCGCTACTTCATTCAAAATCTGAGCGATCTTATCATCGCTTAGCCCAACTAGTTTTCGGCTGGCTTTTCGCGTTTTCTTCAAGCCCTCCAAAACAGTCATTTCTAGATCCATTGTTTCCATTATATGATTATTTGGCTAAAAATTTCGTTCCAATATCCTCTCCGGTGGCTATTGCCACCATTACGTTTTCCAACTTCCCGTTGGCAATGTGCGCTTCTATTCCTTGCGCAGCGACTCCTTTTACCACTTTATACTTTGAGGCCATACCACCTCTCCCATTACTCGATTTCGACGACTGCACATAGCCATCAAACTGATCTGTATCAAAAGGCACTTCGCTGATTAGCTCACTCGCCTCATCTTCTGGAAGCCCAGTATAGAAGCCATCTATATTACTAAGAATCAATAGCTTATTAGCCTTAATCATCTTTGCAGTTAGCCCTGCCAACTCATCATTATCCGTAAACATGAGCTCGGTAAGAGAAACCACATCGTTTTCATTGACAATTGGAATAATTCCCTGAGCAAGAAGCCCTTCAAAACAGTTTAACATGTTTTGATAGTGCTCTCCTTCCGAGAAATCATCTTTTGTGGCCAACACTTGCGCACAAATCAAGTCATATTCTTGAAACAGCTCGAAATAGCGTTTCATTAAAGATGCTTGCCCAATAGAGGACCAT
>CAYMST010000153.1:8731-11698 GCA_964393115.1 uncultured Roseivirgaceae bacterium
ACTTGTCTTCGCACGGCCTCATCTTCAATAGCTAGTTCTCCGATGATGCTCTTTCCCGCACCAACAGCTCCCGAGGATACCAAGACCGGCTGCCACCCTAACTCCACAAGTTTTACCAACTGCACCACCAATTGGCGGAAGATTGGTTTATCTAGCTCCCCCGTGGACTTCGTTAAAACATGCGTGCCGACTTTTACAACTATCCTCTGCTTAGCCATATCTTAAAAACCAGACCCTTTTAGGTTCAGTCCTTCTTTTTCGTCTAGTCCAAACATTAAGTTCATATTTTGAACAGCCTGACCAGAAGCTCCTTTCAGCAAGTTGTCAATAATCGATATGATCATCACACGATCCGCGTCAACCTTCACCGGATAAACCAAGCATTTATTGGTACTTACCACCTGCTTTACGTCTGGATTTTTATCCACCACGTGTGTAAAAGGCGCATCTTTATAAAAAGACACATACGCTTCCTTCAACTGCTCTTCACTTACATTTGAATAAAAGTAAGAAGTAATAATGATCCCTCTTGTAAAGTTTCCTCGGTAAGGAATAAAATTAAGACGCTTATCAAAGTTCTTATCTAAGTGCTTCAATGACTGCCCTATTTCCCCCAAATGCTGATGTGTGAATGCCTTGTAGACACTCATGTTGTTATTTCTCCAGCTAAAATGTGAGGTCGAAGACAACTTCTGACCTGCTCCTGTAGAGCCTGTAATCCCCGAAATATGCACATCAGACTCAATAATACCCGCTTTCGCCGCAGGTAAAAGCCCCAATTGAATCGCGGTAGCAAAACACCCTGGATTAGCTGACTTTGCAGCTGACTTTATTTCCTCCTTCACCATCTCTGGTAAAGCATAAATGAAGTCATTTCCATCTCTTGCTAGTCGGTAATCGTGACTCAAATCTACAATCCTAACCGAATCAGGCACATCATTGGCTTCTAAGAACTTCTTAGATTCACCATGTCCTTTACATAAGAAAAATACGTCTGCTGATGTATCTATTCCTTCCGAAAATACTAAGTCCGTATCTCCTACTAAATCACCGTGAACCGCATACACTGGATTTCCAGCATTGCTACCACTTTGTGCGAATAAGATTTCTACCTTTGGGTGGTTGATCAAAATTCTAATCAACTCTCCAGCAGTATAACCCGCCGCACCTATTATTCCTACTTTAATTTTTTCCATCGTTTTCCTTATAAAGGTTTTAGGTTAAGCGTTGAGCGTTTAAAGTTGAAGGATTTTGGGCATGTCCCTACGGGTCGGGCTATTCGCTCCAATTCCTCGCTATCGCTGCGGGATTTCCACTGCTATCCCTCATGCAAAACCGCTACCCAATTAACTTCTCACTAAACCATCCCGTATTAATCGGACTTTAAACCTTAAACTCAGCACCTTTAACATTCTAACAACTTACTCCCCGTCGAACGTCCCGTGCACCTTATGATAAATCATGTTTTGGTTGCCAAAGATTTTCGCAAAACCACGAACATCATTGCCAGTCCAACCTGAATTCATTTCACCATACTTTCCAAATTCCGACTGCATCAAGTCATGCTCCGAAGTAATACCTTCTACAATAAACTGATATGGTCGTAAGATCAAAGAAACCTCACCGCTTACATACTGTTGCGTACTCTCCATAAACGCTTCGATATCCCTCAATGCCGGATCCAAAAACTGCCCTTCATGTACCAAGTTTCCGTACAACAAAGACATCTGATCTTTATACATCAACTGATTTTTCGTCAGTACGTGCTTCTCGAGCGTGTGATGCGCTTTGATTAAAATCAAAGAGCCTGGCGCTTCGAAACCTACTCTTCCTTTGATGCCTATAATGGTGTCACCAACATGAATATCTCTACCAATCGCATAGCGACTACCAATTTCATTTAGTTTTTGGATAATCTCCTCTGGCTTATCTTCCTGTCCATTAAATGCAACAGGCTCTCCATTTTTGAAAGTCACAGAAACCTTCATTTCCTGATTAAATACTACCGACGAAGGAAATGCTGATTCAGGTAAGTACTGATCTGAAGTTAAGGTTTCCTTACCCCCGACAGAAGTACCCCAAAGGCCTTGATTAATCGAGTAAAGTGCTTTTTCCCAATTTCCTTGTACCCCATTAGCTTTTAAGAACTCTATCTCGTCTTCTCTAGAAAGCTTATTATCACGGATTGGTGTGATAATTTCAACGTCTGGACAAATAGTCTGGAAAATCATATCAAAACGTACTTGATCATTTCCAGCTCCCGTAGAACCGTGGGCAATCGCTTCCGCTCCAATGGACTTGGCATACTTTGCAATAGCCATAGCCTGAAATACACGCTCAGCACTTACCGAAAGTGGATAAGTATTGTTTTTCAGTACATTCCCGAAAATCAAATATTTAATGCACTTCTGATAATATTCAGAAACGGTATCAATGGTTTCGTGCTCTGCAACGCCCAAAGACTTAGCGCGATTAGCAATTTCAGATAACTCTTCGCTAGTAAAACCTCCAGTATTTACAATAGCCGAATAAACTGTATACCCTAACTTCTCAGACAAATATTTAACGCAGTAAGTAGTATCCAATCCCCCACTAAACGCCAATACAACTTTCTTACTCATAATATTCTCACTTTAGGCTCAAAAACCGTTTCTTTAATGCGCTTGAGGCGCTCATATATTTTGGATTTCTTCAGGAAATCCCATTTCTTTTTCTTCTTTTCAATCGGGTCATATAGCATCCCTGTACACAAGCAGTTTTTACGTTTCTTGCTTTGTAGAATTTCGTAGTTTACACAACTTGAGCACCCCTTCCAAAACTGATCATCGTCCGTCAACTCAGAAAATGTAACCGGGTGATACCCTAGCTCAGAGTTGATCTTCATCACGGCTAGACTTGTTGTTAAACCAAAGAGCTTTGCGTTAGGAAACAGTTTTCTCGATTGTTGAAAAGCCTTGATTTTGATTT